>NZ_JBYOLA010000013.1:0-137323 GCF_057799055.1 Stenotrophomonas sp. 14P6.2.3 | reverse complement strand
AGCCACGGCCGGGGCCCATCCACGGTAGAATTACCCCTTAATCGAATCCCAAGCCGCATATGAGCCACTACGAAGGCGATCTTCGCACTCCCGAATCGGCGCGCTTCGCCATCCTGGCCAGCCGCTGGAATGCCCGCATCACCGACGTGCTGGTTGCTGGCGCCCGCCAGAGCCTGGCCGGCAACGGCATTGCCGAAGCCAACATCGACGTGATCCGCGTGCCGGGTGCCTGGGAACTGCCGCTGGTTGCCGCGCGCCTGGCCGCCGCCCACGAACACGCCGCCATCCTCACCCTGGGCTGCGTGATCCGCGGCGACACCCGCCATTACGAACACGTGGCCGACCGTTGTGCCGAAGGCCTGATGCGCGTGCAGCTGGACTTCGGCGTGCCGGTGCTGAACGGCGTGCTGGCAGTGGAACGTGTGGAAGATGCCGAGGCCCGCGCAGGCGGCAGCCACGGCAACAAGGGCGAGGAAGTCGCACTCGCCGCATTGGAAATGGTCAACCTTCTGGAGCAGCTGCCATGAACAAGAACACCCAGGGCAAGCCCTCCGGTAAACCCGTCCGCCGCGATGGCATCGATCCGGTGCTGCGCTCGCGCGCGCGCCGTCGTGCCGTGCAGGCCATCTACGCCTGGCAGATCTCCGGTGGCAACGGCCAGTCGCTGATCGCCCAGTTCGCCCACGAGCAGGCCCGCGAAATCGCCGACCTGGCGTACTTCGAAGCGCTGGTGCATGGCGTGCTCGACAACCGTCGCGACATCGACGAAGCCTTCGGCCCGTACCTGGACCGCAGCATCGACGAAGTGGATGCGATCGAACGCGCCGTGCTGCGCCTGGCCGGTTACGAGCTGCGTTACCGCCTGGACGTGCCGTACCGCGTGGTCATCAACGAAGCCATCGAATCGGCCAAGCGCTTCGGTTCCGAACATGGCCACACCTACGTCAACGGCGTGCTGGATCGTGCCGCCGTGGAATGGCGCAAGGTCGAATCGGGTCACTGACCCGACTTCTGTAGAGCCGAGCCATGCTCGGCTCACCGTGCAGCGCACGGTTGCGTCCGGCAGTGCGGCGCGTGATCGAACTGCAGCCGAGCATGGCTCGGCTCTACAAAAAAGCAGAACGCCCCATGTCCCTGGCCGAATTCACCCTCATCGACCGCATCCGCGCCCGCACCGTCGAGCGCGACGACATCGTGCTCGGCATCGGCGATGATGCTGCACTGCTGCAGCCGCGCCCGAACGAACAGCTGGTGGTCACCGCCGACACGCTCAACAGCGGCGTGCATTTCCCGGCAGAAACCCCGGCGTTCGACATCGGCTGGAAGACGCTGGCTGTCAACCTGTCCGACCTCGCCGCGATGGGCGCGCGCCCGGCGTGGTGCACGCTGGCACTGTCACTGCCCGAGGCCAGCGAAGACTGGATCGAGGCCTTCGCCGATGGTTTCTTCGCACTGGCCGACCAGCACGACATCGCGCTGATTGGTGGTGACACCACGCGTGGCCCGTTGTCGCTGTCGGTCACCGCAATGGGCCAGGTCTCACGTGGCCAGGCGCTGCGTCGTGATCGCGCACAGATTGGCGATGACATCTGGGTCAGCGGCACCCTCGGTGATGCTGCCGGAGCGCTGCGGCTGTGGCAGCAGGGTGCATTGAACGTGACCGCCGCCACGCTGCTGGCCGACTACGAAACCCTGCGTCTGCGCCTGCTACGTCCCACCCCGCGCGTCACCCTGGGCCTGCGCCTGCGTGCATTCGCGCATGCCGCCGTGGATATCTCCGATGGGTTGCTGGCCGACCTTGGCCACATCGCGGCACGCAGCGGTGTGCGCGCCGAAGTCGATGCCGATGCGTTGCCGATGTCAGCGGCGCTGCGCGAACTACTGGGCCGTGATGCTGCCCGTGAGTGCGCTCTGCATGGTGGCGACGATTACGAACTGTGCTTCACCGCCGCCGCCGACCAGCGCGACGCGTTGCACTTCGTTGCCGAATCGCTGGATCTGCCGATCACCCGCATCGGCCGCATCATGGAAGGGCAGGGCGTGCATACCGAAGGCCACGACGGCCCGAGCGGGTACGAGCACTTCGCCGGCTGAGTGCGCGGGCTTATGCCTGCGGCTGCGCGGCACCCTGGCGTTCGATGCTCGCCGCGATCAACGCGACAGCTTCAACAACTGTTGCCTTCGACATCGCATCTGTCACACCGATGCTACGCAGGGCCTGCTCGGCCTGCTGGCAGCTGCGCGCCGCTTGGGTCTCTCCCAGGAATGCCAGAGCGCCGGCAAAGCTGTGCAGCAGATCGATCAGGGCCGGTGCATCGGCGCTGTCCAGTGCTTGGCTCAGCAGCGCGTAATCACGATGCGCGGTCTGCAGGAACGCCTCGCGCATCTGCCGCTGAACCACCTCGCTTACTGCCGGGGGTAACGTTGGCCGGATCGTGCGATCAAGATCGAATCCGTGCAGCGCGGCCTCCAGCGAGGGCAGGTCGAGTGGCTTCAGCAGCAGGGTGGACATGCCTGCTTCGCGTACGCGTTGCGCATCCTCGGGCATCGCGTTGGCGGTGAGCGCCACGATGGGGATGGAGGGATCGTCCGCACGCAGCTTCCGGGCCAGCCCGTATCCGTCCATGCGTGGCATGTTCAGATCGGTCAGCACGATATCGAACCGGTCCTCGCGCCAGCGCTGCCACGCCTCCTCTCCGTCGGCCGCGAGGGTGACCTGCCAACCGAGTGCGTGCAGCTGCCCCAGCGTCACGTCACGACTGATCACGCTGTCGTCCACCAGCAACGCGTGGCCGCGCGAGGGATGCGCGCGCTCGACAGGCGCCGGCCGTGGCGGCGCGTCTGCCACGGCGGTGGTCCGGCGTGCCGGAATGTCCACGTGGAAAACGCTGCCGGTGCCCGGCGTGCTGTGCACGCCGATGGTGCCGCCCAGCAGTTCGCTGAAACGCTGGCACAAGGCCAGCCCAAGGCCGCTGCCCCCGTGCTGCCGTGCCGATCCGGCACCGACCTGCACGAACGGCTTGAACAGCTTGTCCTGCGCCTCGGCATCGATGCCCGGGCCCGTATCGCGGACCTCCACGTGCAGCCATTCCGTGCCATCAGGCCGCACCGAGGCATCAACGCTGACCGCCACCATTCCCGATGCCGTGAACTTCACCGCATTGCCAACCAGGTTGTTGATCACCTGCGCCAAGCGGCCTGCGTCGGCCACGTAGGCCGGTCCCAGCGCATCGCCCGTGTGCAGCTCCAGGCGCAGGCCCTTCGCGCTGGCCTGCGGTTCGAACAGTGTCGCAGTCTGCTGCAGCAAAGCACGCGGATCGAAAGGTGCCGGCTCCAGCGTCATCAGCCCGGCTTCTATGCGGGAAAGGTCCAGGGTGTCGTTCACCAGCCCCTGCAGCACATCGGCCGCGCTGCGCGCACGCGTGACATGCGTGTGCGCCGCCGCCGGCATGGTCTGGTGCGCAAGCAGTTCAAGATGGCCGAGCACGCCGCTCAAGGGGGTGCGTATTTCGTGGCTGATCATCGCCACGAAGGCGGTCTTGGCGTGGTCCGCAGCCTCGGCATCGTGCTGGGCTTGTTCGGCATGCCGGCGTGCATCCAGCAGACGCTGCTGGGTTTCCTTCTGTGCGGTCACATCGGTCACCGCGCAGACCCAGATCGCCCGCCGCTGGTAGCGCGAGGCGGCCACGATGGATTGCAGGTAGCGCGGGGGACCTTGCTCATCCGAGGAGGGTGCCTCGAACAGCTGGCCGTGTACCTGGCCGTCAACGCGTTGCACCAGGCGGCCGACCAGCACTTCCATCAGGTTGCCAGTGGTGTCGCCGATCAGCTGCTCCAGTGCCTGGTTGTGCAGGATCACCTGCCCGCGCTGCTGGTCGAGCAGGCACAGGCCCACCGGCGAGGTTTCGATCAGCGTGCGGCTCAGCGCTTCACTTTCATGCACCCGTGCCGCTTCCTCCAGCGCCGGCCGCAGCACGCGCCGGTCCACCAGCAGCAAAAGCGTCCACAGCGCGGCCAGCAGCGCTGCCAGGGCCAGCCCACCGCCGAGCAGATAGATCCGCTGCGCCGCCCAGATGTCGCTCCAGCGGTAGAGTCGCAGCAGCGTCCAGTCGATGCCATGCAATGGCGTGGATACCACGAAGGCACGGCCGTCAGGCAGTGCCAGCATCGTAGGCCGGGGCGATGGGACGGCGTGCAGCGCAGGCCCGGAAATCGCAGCGTCCACCGCGCTGCGCAGAACATCGTTCTGCTGGCGGTCCAGCACTACCCACGTGCCCGGGCTGGCCTCCTCCAACCGCTCGCGCAGGCCTTGCAGAGGTTCAAACGTCAGCCGGTTGATGAAGGGGGTACCGTTGCTGCGCAGACGCATCTGGGTGACCAGCGCATCCTCGCCGGTGAAGGGATTGCGGCCGAAGTAGGCGCGCAGCCAACCGCTGGCCAGTTGAAGCTCGGAGTCCGCACCCGCCGACTGCCAGCCCGCATCGGCGGTCTGGACCAGCACGGCCAGCGCCTGCTCACGGCTCTGCACCTTCATGAGCTGCAGCAGCTGCGCTTCATCATGCAGCCCGGCGATCGCAAACAGCCGGCCTTCCGGTTCGAAGGCGAAAGAGATCAGTGAGGTGGGCGAATCCTGCGCCGCTACGGTTGCGGCCATGTACGCCGAATAGGTCTGCACCATGCCCAGGTACGCCGCCTCCGCCTGGGGCGGAAGACGGCCATCGCGCGGGGACAGCGCCAGCCAGGGGACGGACAGGGCGCCCGGTGCCATGACGCCTGCGGCGCCCTCCTGTGCCGCGAAGTGCTCGCGGATCGGCATGCCGCCGGCCATCAGTGCGGGCTGCTGGGTAGCCCACAACGTGGCATTGGTGTTCAAGCTGGCCACGTAGGCCCGCCTGCGCTCGCCGATGTAGCGATCCACCGTCTGCTGGCCGCGTCGTAGTGCTTCGCGCTCGTTGATATGCACGGTTTCCAGGCGCAGCCACAGCGCCGCGCAGCCGGCAGCCAGCAGCAGCACGGTCAGGATGGCGCCGCCGCCGAACAGCAGCCGGCGCTGCAATCGTTGCAGGGTGGCAAGCACGGAGCCCGAGGGTGACGCCATGGTGCGAACCTGCGACGTGCGGGTGTGGACTACAGCCTGCCGCGCGGGCCGCCCTCAATGCAAGCAGTCGCCGATGCAGTGCGTAAGCGCAGTTTGCGCCTACCGTCCAACGCGCGCTTCGGCTTCGCGCGGCGTGCCGTAATCATCCAGCCACTTGAACGCCACCGTCGCTGGCATCGTGGCACCCTCCGGCAGCGCATAACGCACCTGTGCCCCCGGCGCGATCATATCCACGTCCACGCTGCGCCCATCGGCAAGGGTCAGCGCACTCAACGTCACGTGGTACGCGCTCGGATTGCGCACCTGCAGCGCATCGCCATCGGCAGTCCACTGCAGTGCGGCTGCGGCGTCGCGTGCATTGCCCGGCAGTCCGGCGGGGCGATGGAACAGCTTCACCCGCGTACGCACCGCGAACTGCAGCAGGTTCTTGCCGCTGGCATCGCTGGGCTTGGGCGGAATGTCCAGCAGATTGAAATAGAACACCGATTCGCGATCGGTCGGCAGCGGCGCCTCCGATGGGCGCGGTGCGTAGGTGACGCGATATGCCTGGCCCTGCTTCGGCTGCAGCAGGCGTGGCTCGGCCGGTGTCAGCCTGAAGGGAGTGTGCACGTTCTCCGGGCGCGACTGGCTGTCGCCGTCGTCGATCCACACCTGCGTCATCGCCGGCAACTCGCCCACGTTGCTGGCCTTGACCGTCACGTCGCGGCCCTTGCTGGCGTCGTGCACGATGCGCGTGCCCTGCAGTGTCACCGCAGCCGATGCCGGCAGCGCCACCGACACGGCCAGCAGCGCGCATATCCACGCCTCGGCGCGTAGTTTCATGGTCAACCTCATTCAAGGGTGCAGGCCAGCACAGCGTGGTGCTGGCCTGCCGGAAGCGGATTACTTGTAGAGCACCACGAAGTCGCCCGAGGCATTGGCGGTGCCTGCCTGCGCGTTCTGCGCCGGTGAGGCGTACCACGCGCTGTAGTCCAGCTGGCCACTGCCACCGGCGGCGATGGTCACCCACACGGCCGGGTCTTCACCGATCTTCTGCTGGTTGCCCGCGGCGTCGTAGAGGGCCACGCCAACATTGGCTGCAGAAGACGCTGCCGTCAGTGCCAGGTTGCCGGTGCTGCCATCGGGCGTGCCGCCGAAGCGCACACCCACATCCTGTGATGCACCCGAGCCGGAGCAATCCAGCGCGATGGTGAAGTTCTTCTGGCCGGCGCGGGTGCTGGCGTTGACCGAGGCCAGATCGACCTTGCCCATCGGCACGGTGATGGTGCCGCCGGTGGAGCCCACCGAACAGGTGGAGGTCATCAGTTCGCCGGTGATTTCCAGCGTTTCGGCAGACACCGACGGCGCGACGACGGCGAGGGCCGAAAGCGACAGGAGGCGGAGTGAAAGTGGCATGACAGTTCTCGGTTGTGGAATGAGGACACGCAGTGGCCGCCCACGGCAGCCAGTGGGGCCAGTTTCGATGCGCGCCTCCGCCTGCGGTATGCAACAAGTTGTAAAAGCGCGTTGACGTTCGCGAACTGCAATTAATCTGATGGGAAGTGGCAGTGCCGCTGCCTAGACTGCGCCGCCTCGATCTGTTTCAGAAGACGTTGCCATGCGGATACCTCCGTCCCTTCAACGGCCGATACTTTTCGCCTTCGTGCTGATTGCCTCGCTGACACTGAGCACTAAAAGTGCTGTCGCTTGTCAGCGATTGGTCTTCAACGACATCAACGACAGTGTCGTGCGGGTTGCACAGAATCTTGATCAACCTGGCGTGCGCTTCTGGGGTGTCGGTGCGTCGCAGATCAGGACCTATCAATGCCCGCCGGGCCAGGAGGCATTTCTGATCAACATGAATCTCGCCGGGCTGACCTATGAAGGCGAGATCCTGTCCGCCGGTGGGGTGATGGCTCCCGCTTACAGCTTCGGGCCTCGATCACCGCTGCTCACCTTTCTTTTCAGTGTTACTCCTGATGGGCAGACCGGATCGCTGCCCCGCATCGCGCTGCGCAATGGAGAAGTGAATCGCCACCCTGGTGTTGCCTTTACGAGCACCGGATGGGTTGATCACTTCCTGCAGATGCATATCCACTACCGCGGAGGAGCAATGGAGAGCGTACCGAGTACGTTCATAGGGACGATCGAGTTCTGGCCAGAGAATGACGCTTCGAATCCCTATCGTCACTCCTTCACGCTTGAACTCGACATTCCCGTAGTTACCTGCAACCTCGCAGACGTTTCGCATTCTCTGGATGACGCACGGATGGAGGATCTCGCCGCCAGCGGCAGTAACGCGAAGGAATCGAGCTTCGACGTCGTGATGAACTGCCCCATGGACAACATCGACGTGCAGCTGTCGCTGGCCGACGCCAATGGCCCGGGCAGCAGCAACGGCCAGCTTGCACCTGCTCCCGGTGCCACCGCTGGCGGTGTACAGGTGCAGCTGTTGCGCGGTGGCCAGCCGGTGCAGTTCGGCCAGGTCTGGTCGCACGGCTGGTCCAGCAAGGGCCAGCAGGCCATTCCGTTCAGTGCACGCTATCTGCGTACACCCGATCCGCTGGTGCCCGGCGACGTCAAAGGCGAGGCGGTGCTGACCGCCGACTACCGATGAGGGCCGTGAATCGTACCCGTGCCGCCACCCGATCCCTCTGCGCCGCCATAGGTACGGTGCTGTCGGCCGGATTTGCACTGGACGCCACGGCAGCCCCCGTCGAGTTCAGCGAAGGCTTCCTGATCGGCGGCGAAGCCATCGACATGGCGCGATACGCCAACGGCAATCCGTTGCCGGCTGGCGATTACGCGGTGGACGTGCATGTGAACGGCCAGTTCCTGCGCAGCCAGGACATCCGCTTCGTCATCCAGGACGACCCGCAGATCGCGGTGCCATGCCTTTCTCCGATGCTGGTACGCGGGTTGCCATTGAAGCCTGCGTTTCTTGAGGCCCTGCCGTCCGAGGAAAGCACCTGTGTGGATCTGCCAGCGCTTGTGGAGGGCGCCAACAGCACCTTCGACAGCGGCGAACTGCAGTTGTCCCTCAGCATTCCGCAAGCGGCGCAAGCCATCGCCGCGCGCGGCTTCGTGGCGCCGGAACTGCGCGACGACGGCATCACCGCTGCCTTCATCGATTACAGCGCCAACCATTACCGCAGCCAGGGCAACGGCAGCAGCTACCTCGGCCTGCAGGCGGGCTTGAACCTGGGCGCATGGCGCCTGCGCCACCGCGCGTCGCTCACCCATGGCAGCCAGGGCACCCGCCACCAGGTCATCAGCAGCCACCTGCAGCGCGACATTCCGCGCTGGAACAGCCAGCTGCTGCTGGGCCAGGGCAACACCGGTGGCGAGCTGTTCGAAAGCGTTCCGTTCACCGGTGTGCGCGTGGCCAGCGACGAACGCATGCTGCCCGATTCACTGCGTGGCTATGCACCGGTAGTGCAGGGCATTGCCGAAGGCAACGCGGTGGTCACCATCCGCCAGAACGGCAACATCATCCACGAGAGCAACGTCGCGCCCGGTCCGTTCACCATCGAGGATCTCTACCCCACCAACTTCGGCGGCGACCTGGACGTCAGCGTCACCGAAGCCGATGGGCGCGTGCAGCGCTTCAGCGTCAATTTCTCCGCCGTGCCGCAGGCGTTGCGTGCCGGGTCGTCGCGCTTTGCGGTCACCGCCGGCGAGCTGCGCGACACCGGCAATACGCTGCAGGCGCTGCGCTTCACCGAAGGTACCTACGCGCGCGGCGTGAACAACCGGCTTACCGTGCTGGGTGGCGCGCAGCTGGGTGAGGACTATCGCGCGCTGCTCACCGGTGCCGCGGTCAACACGGCCATCGGTGCGTTCGGTGCCGATGTGACCCATTCGCGCGCGCGCCTGCGCGGCAGCGAGACGGTCACCGGCAACAGCTTCCGCTTGAATTATCAGCGCTACGTGGCGCGCACCGGTACCAACTTCGGCCTGGCCGCGTACCGCTACAGCACGCGTGGCTTCCTCAGCCTCAACGACGTGGCGCGTGCGCAGAACGACGACTGGGGCTATGGCCAGCGCGCCCGCCAGCGCTACCAGGTGAACTTCTCGCAGAAGGTGGGGCAGCGCAGCAACCTGTATCTCAGCGGCGGCCACGTGGCGTACTGGGACAGTGCGCGACGCCGCAACGATTTCCAGCTGGGCTTCCAGAGCACGTTGGGGCGGGTCAACTATGGCGTGTCGGCACTGCGCTACCGCTTGGGCGATGGCCGCCAGGACACGCGCTATGCGTTCACCCTCAGCGTGCCGCTGGGCCGCAGTGCCAACGCACCGCGTGCCAGCACCCAGCTCAGCCAGGCCGACAGTGGGCGGCAATCGCAGCTGGGCATCAGCGGCAGCCTGGGTGAGTCACGTGCGCTCAGCTACAGCCTGTCCGGCGCGCAGGGCAACGGACAGAACAGCCACAGTGCCTATGCCGCGTGGCAGGGCAGCCGTGGCAACCTCAACGCCGGCTACAGCCGCAGCGGCGACTACCGCAGCCTGTCGCTGGGTGCGTCCGGCAGCGTGGTGCTGCATGGCGGTGGCCTCAACCTGGGCGCGCCGGTGGGCGAGGGCTTCGCGCTGGTGCAGGCGCCAGGTGCGCAGGGCGCGCGCATCGGCAGCAGTACCGACCTGCGCGTTGCGCGCAATGGCTACGCGTTGCTGCCGCACATCAGCCCCTATCGCTGGAACACCATTGATCTGGATCCCTCCGGTCTGCCGATCGAGGTGGAGCTGCTGCAGACCTCGCAGCGTGTGGCGCCCACCGCCGGTGGCATCGTGCGCGTGCCGTTCCAGGTGCGTCGCGAACGCACGCTGTTCATCGACGCCACCGATGCCTTGGGCCAGCCGCTGCCGTTTGCCGCGGTGGTGCAGACCGAAGACGGTACGCCGGCCGGTGCGGTGGGGCAGGGCGGGGTGATCCAGCTGCGGGGTGCACAGGACAGTGGCGCGTTGATTGTCGACCCCGATGGCAAGCGACGCTGCCGCATCGACTACCGCATGCCCGATGCACCGGACGCCTACGGCCTGTCATGGAGCCAGACGGTGTGCGTGCCGCAGCCGTTGCCGCCGGAGAGCCTGCAGGCGGGCACGCCGGAGCGGGAAGAGGGCGCCGCCCCATGAGTTTCGTCTTTCCTTTCATCGTTCACAGGAGTCCAGCCATGTCCCGTTCCCTTCTTCAGTTGATCGGGGGGCCGATGCTGTGCCTGATCGCGTCGGCCGCAGGTGCGCAGGCCACCCTCACCATCAGCGGTCGCGTGCTGCCGGGCACCTGCACGCTTGCAGCCCCGGCGATCGCGCTGGACCCGGTGAAGGCCGATGAGATGACGCCAGGTGCCGCCAACAGCGTGAAGGCAGGTGCGTTGAACTTCACCGGCTGCGTGGGCGTCAGCCGCGCGCGCCTGTCGTTCGATGGCACGGCCGCCGACGGCGACCCGGAGCGCTGGAAGAACACTGCCGCCGCCACGCCAGCAACGGGCGTGACGGTCGCGCTGCTGGCTGGCGCGACCGGCAGCACGTACCTGAAGAAAGGCGACGCCGACATTCCGGTGGCTGTCTCTGGTGCGACGGCCTCTTATCCGCTGCGGGCGGGCTACTTCATCCCCAACACCAGCGGCATCAACGCCGGCAACATCTCCACCGAGATCGTGGTGACTGCTGTCTACGATTGAGTGCCAATCCGGCCCTGTAGAGCCGAGCCATGCTCGGCTGCTCTTCGATCAGGATCCAGGCAAGCCGAGCATGGGCTCGGCTCTACAAGTGCCGCTAAGCAGCCCGCAACTGCACATCCACATACTCGGCCAGCCCACGGCAGGCCAATATCAATCCCTCGCGCACGTCATCGCCCACCTGCTGCCCCTCATCGCCATCCACACGGACACGCTCGATGGCATGCAGCAGTTCCAGCAGCAGTGTCAGCCCGGCATTGGCGCGGTCGATGCGTGCCATCGCGATGCCATGGCCCGGATTGCGGCCTTTCCAGGGCCAAGGTCGGCCATCGGCGGCTTCCACATGACGAATGCGCTGCAGGCAGCCGAGCAGAGTGATGCCTGCGTCAGCGTGGGCGCCCATCGTGCTGCCCAGGGTGGTTTCCAATGCCTTTGCCAGATCCTCCGGCAGGCGTTCGACGGCATCGCCCAGGGTGGCGAAGAGGTAGGGATAGAGCGAAGAAGTCATGGCGGCGTCCTTGAGTGCGAAGCAAGGGGCCGCCCTCGCGCTGGGCAAGGGCGGCGGACGGTGCGTGGTTGCAATACCGGTGGCAAAAACGCGAAACGCCGGCGGGCACGAAGCCCCCACGCACCGCCCGCCATAGATGCACGGACGGATTGCCTGCCGACGCCGCCCAACAAGGAAAGAGCGACGCCGACAGGCAAGCGTAAACAACGTCTTTGCCAAACGGGATTGCAAGCCCGTGCCACCCGTTGTCGGTGGCACGCCATGATGTGCACGAAGGTGCCGTTGCACCAATCAGAAAAGTTTCAATTTCGAAAACGTTGTAGTCCGCATGTTCCGAAGCAACGAATATGCGGAACGGTACGATCGCGTCATCCTGCGCTATGCCTGGAAGCGGTAGCGCCGGATTGCATGCAAGGGAGCGATGCGGAGCAAGGTCCGCACCCACCGGGGGCGCACCCATGAGCAGATCCCTGCGCGTGCGGAATTCTGCACCCGTTGCGTTGAGTCACACCGGCGGCAGCACCTTGCCGGGGTTGAGAATCCCATCCGGGTCCAGCGCGTGCTTGATCGCGCGCATCGCCGCCAGCGTCGCCGGGGTGAACGCCTGCACCATGAAATCGCGCTTGGCCAGGCCAATCCCGTGTTCGCCGGACAACGTGCCGCCCAACGCCAGGGTCAGTTCGAAGATCTTCGGCAGCGCGGCATGTGCGCGTGCGTTCTCGTCTGCGTCGTCCGGGTGGTAGAGGATGTTGACGTGCAGGTTGCCGTTGCCGGCATGGCCGAAGGTGACGATGGTCAGTGTGTAGTCGCGCGCCAATGCCTGCACGCCAGATACGAGTTCCGGAATGCGCGACACCGGTACCACCACGTCTTCGTTGATCTTGCCCGGGGCGACGCTGCGCAGCGCGGGCGACAGCGCCTTGCGTGCAGCCCACAACTGATCGCGCGCGCGGCCTTCCATCGCCACGTCCAGTTCGATCATGCCGTCGCCCTCGGCGGCGGTAGCCAATGCCTGCAGCAGGTAGGGCAGGGTGTCATGGTCGCCATCGGCCTCGACCAGCAGCATTGCACCGGCTTCCGGTACGTCTGCACCGTTGAGGCGCAGCAGCTGCAGGCTGCGTGCGTCCATGAATTCCAATCGCGTGGGAACGACCGGCTGCGACATCAGCCGCGATACCGCAGCGGCGGCAGCATCGGCATCCCGGTACAGCACGCGCAGGCCCGCCTGGCTGACCGGCAACGGGGTCAGCTTCAGCGTCGCTTCCACGATCAGTGCCAGCGTGCCTTCACTGCCTACCAGCAGGTGGGTGAGGTCGTAGCCGGTGGCGTCCTTGGTGTAGGCGCCGCCGCAGCGGATCACCTCACCGGTGCCGGTCACCGCCACCAGGCCCAGCACGTTGTCGCGGCTGGTGCCGTACTTCACCGCGCGCGGGCCGCCGGCATTGCAGGCGAGGTTGCCGCCGATGCTGCAGATCTCCGCACTGGAAGGATCGGGCGCCCAGAACAGGCCGTGCGGCGCCAGCGCCTGCTGCAGCGTTCCATTGAGTACGCCCGGCTGCACCACGGCGCAGCGGTCACCGGCGCGGATCTCGAGGATGCGGTCCATGCGGGTGAACGACAGCACGATGCTGCCGGGCAATGGCACCGCCGCACCGGTGGTGCCGGTGCCGGCGCCACGTGCGACCAGTGCCACGCGATGCGTACGGCAGGCGCGCACCAGCGCCTGCACCTGTTCGATATCTGCCGGCAGTGCCACGGCAGCCGGGCGCTGGTGGCGCCAGGAGTTGTCCTGCGCGTTCGCCTCCAGTGCGCCGTCATCCATGCGCCAGCCATCGGCCCCCAGCAGGGCGGACAGCTCGGCAACCAATGCAGCGGGCAAGGCAGTACTCATGACGGATCTCGTGGGGCAGCAGGGGCGGATTGAATCAGTTTCCAGGCAACAACGGCGCCGGCCAGCGGCAGCCACACCCAACGCAGTTCCGACAGCAACGTGGCCAGGCCGCGCGCACTGAAGAACTGCGGGGCAAACGGGGAAACGCGGATCGGGCGCCAGGGTGCGAAGAAGCGGTGGTCGCTCCAAGGCCAGGCCAGGGCGACGCCGAGGCCGCCGGAGGTCATGGCGTCGAGCAATGGATGGCTGACGGCGCAGACGAAGACGAACACAGCGGCTTGTACGGTAGATGCCAACGTTGCCGGCTGTGTGGTGGGTGCCAACCTTGGTTGGCACGAAGGCGCCGACCAAGGTCGGCGACTACCGGAGCTGTGCGGTGCCGACCAAGGTCGGCCTCTACCAACGCCAAGCGCCAACGCCGCCACCATGGCAAGCACGAGGGCAAACAACAACGAATGGCTGGCGCCGCGATGGCCGAACGCATCGGCATAGGGAATGTGCAGGGCGAAGGCCAATACATCGGCGTCGGGCAGCATCGCCGCGATCACGCCCGCGCCCAGCAGGCGTGGCGGAATGCGGCCGCGATCCGCCGCGCACCACAGCGCCAGCGGCACGGCCGCGTGGGTGATGATCGATGGCATCAGTCACGCCCCATGGTAGTGCCGGCCAGGCTGCGCTCTGGTAGGTGCCAACCTTGGTTGGCACAGAAGCGCCGACCAAGGTCGGCCTCTACCAAAGCGGACGGTACACATCAGCAGTCGTCCAGCCGGAACGCATCCCGCAGCCAATGCAGCTGCGGCGGATCACCGGTAGCTTCAACCACATCAAAGCGGCAGGGCGCATTGGCCACGGCGGGATGTTCCTGCAGGTACAGCTGTGCGGCATGCACCAGCCGTCGGCATTTGCGTGGATCGACCGAGGCCGCGCCGCCACCGAAGTCCTGTCGTGCGCGGTAGCGCACTTCCACGAAGACCACGGTGCCGGCGTCATCCATCACCAGATCCAGTTCACCGCCGCGATAACGCACGTTGCGTGCGCGCGGCTGCAAGCCGGCCTGCTGCAGATGCTGCTCGGCGGCGGTTTCCACCGCCGAGCCACGTTGCAGGTGCTCAGCGACCACCGGCGATCGGCATCGGCCGGCCACCGCTGAAGGTCGACCATGCCGGCTGGCGCAGGATGTTGCCGTTGCTGTCCAGGTACAGCGTGCCGGTGGCGCCGTCCAGGCCGCCTTCGGTGGCCAGCTTGTCCAGGTAGGAACTGATCTTCCAGGCATCGGCGCCGAAGGCGAACAGTCGGCTGGCCGCGCCGCGCGCACTGGGCAGGGTCTGAGCGACCTGGGCAGCGGACGGCACGCCGGACACGCTGCGCACGTTCCAGGCTTCGTTCGGGTAGATGATGCCGTCCAGCGCCACGTCTTCTTCGACCTTGCCGCTGCCGGTGGTCAGCTGCGACGTGCCCACGCGGGTGGCACCACCGGCACCGGCCAGCGCCAGCTGCGGCGCCAGCAGGCGGGCCTGCGGTGCACGTACGGCCAGGAACACGGCATCGACGGCGCCGGCGTTGCGCACCTGCGCGCTGACATCACCCACCGTTTCGCTGACAGCAATGGTGGCGGCGACGCTGCCGCCACGCTGGGCAAAGCGCTGTGCGAATGCGGCAGCGGCGCGGCGGCCGGTGTCGTCGCTGCTGTTGATCACCAGCGCCTTGCTGCGCTCGCGGCCACGCATGTATTCGGCGGCGACGATGCCGTCGTCTTCCGGCGCCAGCGAGAAACCGGCACTGCCGGCCGGCGGCGCATCCTTGCCGCGGTTCAGGCCCAGCACCGGTACCGGCAGCTGCTGGCGGCCATACACGGCATCCACCTCGTCGCGGCCGAGCGGGCCGACCACGAAGTCGGCGCCGGACGCCACGGCCTTGTCATACGCGGCCAGCGCACCGGCCGGGGTACCGGCGGTGTCGAAGAAGTTGACCTCCGGACGACGACGGGTTTCGCCGTAGTACGCGCTGAGCAGGCCATCGCGCACTGGCTGCGCGGCCGTGGCCAGGCGGCCGCTGAGCGGCAGCAGCACGGCCAGCTTGGCCGGCGGGCGGTAGCCATCGCTCATCGCCGGCGGGCGCTTGCTGGTGTCGAACTGGGCGGCGCCATCGCGATCGAACGGGCGCGGCAGCGGCAGGCCACGGGCGATCAGCGCGCGGCCAGCGAAGTTGTACAGCGGGTCATTGGCCGGCAATGCAGCGGCACGACTGCGCAGGGTGGCATCGTCGAGGGTGCCGAGCAGACCGGAGATGGCCGCCTGGTTCTCGCTGCGCGCAGCGCCGGCCAGACCGGCATGTGCACGGGCGCGTTCGGTGGCGGCGCCGAACGCGTCGCCGGTGGCCTGCAGGGCATTGGCGCGGGCCAAGAACCAGCGCGTGCGCAGGCTCGGGTGCACGTTGTCGCCATGATCCTTCAGCAGGGCCAGCGCCTGCGCCGGCTGCTTGTCGGCCAGCGCCAGTTCGGCACTGGCCAGCTGGTAGCGCTGCAGGCTGGCGCCGTTCACCTGGCGGGCGGTCACCTGGCCCAGCAGGCTGCGCGCGCGGGCGCTGTCACCGGCCAGATGCCAGGCCCAGGCCGCATCGGCCAAGGCGTTGCTGCGGGCACCACCACGCAGGGTGGCGGCCAGCGCTTCCAGTTGCAGGGCGGCGTCGCGCGGCTTGCCTTGTTCGATCAGCGCCAACGCCTGGCTCTGGGCCGGCGATTCGGGCGCGCTGACGAGGCTGGTGGTGGCACAACCGGCCAGCAGCATCAACGACAGCGACAGGGCAGAGATGCGTGCGGCGGGCTTGTTCATGATCGGGTCCATGCGATGAGGGCAGCGGCCTTGGCCAGGTACACGCTAGGATTCTACCCTTGCCCCGTGAGTACCGCTGAAATGAGTGTCCCAACCCTGTATGTCGTCGCCACGCCGATCGGCAACCTGGCCGATCTGAGCCCGCGCGCGCAGGAAGTGCTGCGTTCGGTGGCGGCCATCTGCGCCGAGGACACCCGCCGCAGCGGCCAGCTGCTGTCCCATTTCGGCATCCAGCAGCCGCTGGTGGCCCTGCACGAGCACAACGAAGAGGCCCTGGCCCAGCGGCTGGTGGCGCGCCTGCAGGCGGGCGAGTCGCTGGCGCTTGTCAGCGATGCCGGCACCCCGCTGGTCAGCGATCCGGGCTTCCGCCTGGTCCGTGCGGCGCGCGCGGCCGGCATCAAGGTCAGCCCGATTCCCGGCGCCTGCGCCGCCATTGCCGCGTTGAGCGTGGCCGGCCTGCCCAGTGATCGCTTCACCTTCGAGGGCTTCCTGCCGGCCAAGGCCAGCGGCCGCCGCGACCGCCTGCAGGGGCTGGCCGGCGAAGTGCGCACGATGGTGTTCTACGAATCCTCGCACCGCATCACCGAATCCCTGGCCGACATGGCGGCGATCTTTGGCGGCGAGCGCCCGGCCGTGCTGGCGCGTGAGCTGACCAAGCTGTTCGAGACCGTGCTGGATGGCGACCTGGCCGGGCTGCTGGCGCAGGTGGAAGCGGACGACAACCAGCGCAAGGGTGAGTTCGTGGTGATGGTGCAGGGCGCTGGCGATGATGCCGAAGCGCAGCTGGCGCACGGCCGCCAGGTCTACGCCAAGCTGAGCGAGCACCTGCCGCCGTCGACCGCGGCCAAGCTGGCGGCCGAAATGACCGGTGCGCCGCGCAAGGCGTTGTACGGCAGTTGAGCGGCGTTGGGTGAATCGCAGCCACGCATGGCGTGGCTCTACTGCAGATCCACGCCATGCGTGGATGAGGAATGCCCGAGGCGTAGTAGATCCACGCCATGCGTGGATGGATGAACCGTGCGCCGTAATCAACCCGGCAGGGCAGGTCCACGTGCGGTAGAATGCGCGCGGCGGAGTCGGCCAGACAGTCGCGTCATCCCTTCGGGGGTGCCGAGGAAAGTCCGGGCTCCATAGGGCAAGGTGCCAGGTAACGCCTGGGCGGCGCAAGCCGACGGAAAGTGCAACAGAAAGATACCGCCTACGTCTTCTTCGGAAGGCCGGTAAGGGTGAAATGGTGCGGTAAGAGCGCACCGCGAGTCTGGCAACAGACCGGTACGGCAAACCCCACCTGGAGCAAGACCAAATAGGGATCCATTGGCGCGGCCCGCGTTGGATCCGGGTAGGTTGCTTGAGCGTTGCGGCGACGTAACGCCTAGAGGAATGACTGTCCAAGACAGAACCCGGCTTATCGGCCGGCTCCGCCCCTTCATTCCATCCACGCATGGCGTCGATCTACCAGGTAGTGCCGGCCGCTGGCCGGCACCCGGAATCACCTGCCGGCCTCAGCCCGGCTTCCGGTACTGCCCGGCGGAAATGAACTGCGAGAAGCGCTCGCACCACACCACCACGGTGGTGAACTCATCCACGTCCACATCGGCCGGCACATCCACCAGGAAGCGGTTGAAGGTCTTGACCTCGCCGATGCGCTGGGCCTTGTCCTTGATCTTCAGGAAGTCGGCCTTGTTGTCGACGAAGTCGTGGACCAGGTAGACCTTGTAGTCCGGGCCCGGGCCCATCTTGCCGTCGAAGGCGACCTGGCGGGCGCTGACGCTGACCTTGCCATCGGCCCAATGCACCGCGTCACTGCCTTTGAGGTCGCGACGGAAGGTGGTGCGGTAAGTCGCGTCGGCCATCGCGGTCTGTACCTGCTCGACCGGCGGATCATCAGGGGCGATCAGGATGGGCAGGAAATACACGCCCAGGCCGAAGCCAAGGCCGAGGGTGAGTACGTGGGTGGCGAGCAGGATGAGGATGCGGCGCATGGGGCCTCCTTGTGGGTGTGGATCGCGCGGCATGGCGCCGGGCAGGACCACCTTGGGAGGCTGGGGGCGACATTTATAGACACAGTGCCGAAGGCGAAAAGGGCACAGCGGGGTGTCTGTGGTGCTGCAGCCCTTGTGGCAGAGGCGGGTATTGGTCGCGCCCTGAAGCTGAATGACGCGTTTGGTCTGTCCCGTCGACGGCCCATTTGATGGAGAACACGACACGCCGGGCGCTGGTAGTGCCGGCCGCTGGCCGGCAGGCGCGCGACCTGCCCGTAGATGCAGAGGTTGCCGGCCAGCGGCCGGCACTACCGGGTCAGAAAATGACGTGACTCTGTCCGCTGGGTACGCCTTGCGGTCCAAAGCGACGCTCATGGATTTCGCCGTGGCCGTTCGCGTCAATCAGCAGCACGGTGCTGGCGCGGGTGCCGTAATCGTCGCCACGGATGAAGGCGGGGCTGAGCCAGCGTTCGCGCTCCATGCCGATGCCGGTATCGGGCAGGTCGCTGTCGGCCGGGCGATGTTCGTCGGCCAGGGCGTTCCACAGCGGGGTCAGATCCCTTTCCCCTTGGGAACGGGATCTGACCCCGTCCTGTTCCAGCCAAGCGGAAAGGGCGTCCATCAACCGCCGGGTCTTCGGCCAGGGCTCGTCGATGGCGCCATTGGACATGCCATGTACGCCCGGGCCAAGCGTCTGTCGCTCGGCCGGGTGGTTGCCCAGGTATTCCAGGCTGTGGCCATCGGCCAGCAGCAGGTTGAACGGTGCGTAGGCAGCGGAGATTCCGGCCAGACGTTCTATATGCGTACCCGCCGGATCGCGGCCACGCAGGTAGTCGGCTACCAGCGCACCACGTGACGGCCCGGTCTGGGCAGCCTGCGGATCGCGGACGTTGGTCACCACCGCCATCCTGCCGCCGGCACCGACGCCGGCCCAGCCGCCGCCGGAGCGCAGGTCGCGCCCGCCGATGACGGACGTCTCATCCTGCCAGGGGGCCAGGGCCGCAGTCGGGCGGGCGTGGAACTCATCACGGTTGCCGGCCATGACCAACCGCCAGCGCGGGTGGTGCAGCCAGCCAAGAGCAAGCAGGCACATGGGGCCATTGTGCCCGGTTTGCGCAGAGTGGCGTCGCTTTCGGCCCGTTCTGGATGAATGCGCAGGCCATGTTTCACGCGCCCTCCACACCCCTGAACTTCCGTTCAATCTCAAAAATTGAGACGGATCAGCAACTTGTGGATAAACCTTGAACAACTCTCTAAACATTGGCGCAAGCCATTGATGCGGCTGGCGATTTCCCTGCTGAAAAGTTGTTGACAACCCTTGGGCCGCTGCTAAGGTGGGCATCAGAGGGAAATCCGGGTGTTTTGTGGATTTTCGTGGTTCAATGTTTCACCGGGCGAAGGATAAGGTGCAGGCGTCGTGTTCCAGGGCGAGACGGCCATCACAGTTGACGACAAAGGACGCATGGCGGTTCCCACCGCTCACCGCGACCTCGTTGCGCGCGTCAGCAACAACCGTCTCGTGTTGACCTACAACCCCTTCGAATCGGGCTGCCTGTGGCTGTATGCCGAGTCGGAATGGGAGCGGGTACGCGACGACGTCATGTCCAAACCCAACACACAGCGCGTCGTACGTCTGCTGCAGCAGAAGCTGGTCGGTTCAGCCGCCCACCTGGAGCTGGACGGCAACGGTCGCATCAGCATTCCCGCCAGCCACCGCGGTGCGGTGGGCATTGAGAAGAAGGCGGTATTGCTCGGTATGGGCGACAAATTCGAATTGTGGAGCGAGCAGGCGCATCGGGCCCTGATCCAGCAGACGTTGTCTGATGAGGATCTGGGTGATGGGTTGCTCGACCTGAAGTTGTGAGCCGGGGTGCCCGGATGCGCCCAGAAGCGCAGACCGGTCACCTTCCGGTGTCGCAGTCGCCGGCGGTGCATCTGCCGGTCCTGTACACCCAGGTCCTGGAAGGCCTGAGGGTGATCGAAAACGGACGTTATCTGGATGGCACGTTCGGTCGTGGCGGTCATGCACGTGGCGTGCTCACCCAGCTCGGTCCCGAGGGACGCCTGCTGGTCATGGACAAGGATCCGGAAGCCATTGCCGTTGCCGAGCGCGATTTCGCGCCGGACCCGCGCGTGTCGATCTTCCGCGGCAGCTTCGCCCAGCTGCTGCAGTGGAACGAGACCGCCGAAGGCCTGGATGGCGTGCTGTTCGACCTTGGCGTGTCCTCGCCGCAGCTGGATGTCGCCGAGCGGGGTTTCAGCTTCGGCAAGGACGGCCCGCTGGACATGCGCATGGACCCTGACAGCGGCGAAAGCGCTGCGCAGTGGATCAACCGCGTTGAAGAGCGCGAGCTGATGGACGTGCTGTGGACCTATGGCGAAGAGCGGCAGGGCCGACGTATCGCCAAGGCCATCGTGGCCCGCCGGGACAAGCAGCCGTTCTCGCGTACTGCAGAACTGGCCGAGTTGATCGCCTCCGTGATGCCGCGTGGCAAGGACAAGATCCACCCGGCCACGCGCAGCTTCCAGGCCATCCGCATCCACATCAACCGCGAACTGGCCGATCTTGAAGCCGGACTCGATGCGGCCGTGCAGCGGCTCAAGCCCGGTGGCCGCTTGGCGGTGATCAGCTTCCACTCGCTGGAAGACCGCATCGTCAAGCAGTACATGAACCGCCTGGCCAAGGCGCCGCCGGCCAACCGCCGGCTGCCCGAAGCGCAGGTGTTCGTGCCGACGCTGGACCTGTTCGGTGGCGCCATCAAGGCCACCGACGAAGAGCTGGCGATGAACCCGCGCGCCCGCAGCGCCGTGCTGCGTGTTGCCCAGAAGCGGGAGGCCGGTGCATGAGCCGGCTGCTGCTGATCATCCTGTTGGCCTGCACCGTGGCCTCGGCGATCGGCGTCGTGTTCGTGCGCCACCGTCACCGGCAGACGTTCATCGAGCTGTCGCGCGCCGAGCGTGCGCGTGATGACCTGAACATCGAATTCGGCCGCCTGCAGCTGGAGCAGGCGACCCTGGCCGAAGCCAACCGCGTGGACAGCATCGCCCGCGAAAAGCTCGGCATGAAGTTCCCCGAGGCCGCCGACGTCGTGGTGGTGCGCCCATGAGCAAGACCGGCCGCAACCGTCCCCGCAACGCCTTCAACCTGCGCCAGCGCCTGCGCTGGGTGGCCCTGGCACTTGGTCTGTGCTCGGTGTCGCTGGTCGGTCGTGCCGCCTACGTGCAGATCATCAACAGCGACTTCTACCAGCGCCAGGGTGAAGCACGTTACCTGCGCGAACTGCCGATCAAGACTTCGCGCGGCATGATCACCGACCGCAACGGCGAGCCGTTGGCCGTGTCCACGCCGGTCGCTTCGATCTGGGTGAATCCGCAGGACCTGCTGCGTTCGCCCGAGCGCATCCCCGAGCTGGCACAGGCGGTGGGCATGTCGGTGGACGAGCTGAGCAGCCGCCTGTCGCAGAAGTCGGACAAGGAATTCATGTACCTGCGTCGCCGGATCAATCCGGACGAGGCAGAGCGCGTGGTTGCCCTGAAGATTCCGGGCGTGGCGGCACAGCGCGAGTTCCGCCGCTTCTACCCGCAGGGTGAGGCGATGGCGCACGTGCTGGGCTTCACCAACATCGATGACCGTGGCCAGGAAGGCCTGGAGCTGGCCTTCGACGAATGGCTGCGCGGCAAGCCCGGCGGCAAGCGGGTGATCCGCAACCGCAAGGGCGAGACGGTCGAGAGCGATCTGCTGCGTGCCGCCGAGCCGGGCAAGGACCTGACCCTCAGCATCGACCGCCGCATCCAGTACCTGGCCTTCAAGGAACTGCGCAACGCGCTGGTCGCCAACAAGGCGGCAGGCGGTTCGATGGTGATCATGGACGTGACCACCGGCGAGATCCTGGCCATGGTCAACCTGCCGACCTACAACCCGAATTCGGTGGGCGGCGCGGCCCCGGACACGCGCCGCAACCGCGCGGTGACCGATCTGGTCGAGCCGGGTTCGACGATGAAGCCGTTGACCATCGCCACCGCGCTGCAGGCCGGTGCGGTGACCAAGGACACCGTCATCGACACCAACCCGGGCTACATGACCCTGGGTCGTTTCACCATCCGCGACGTGCCGCGCAACAACGGCGTGCTGAACGTCACCGGCGTGATCACCCGCAGCTCGAACGTGGGTGCGGCCAAGGTCGCGGCGAAGATGCCCGACCAGGTGTTCTACGACGGTGTGCGCCGCTTCGGCTACGGCTCGGTACCGCATAGCGGCTTCCCGGGCGAGTCGGGTGGCGTGGTGCTGCGTCCGGCCCGCTGGTCGGGCACCACCAAGACCACCATGTCCTACGGCTATGGCCTGAATGTCACACCGCTGCAGATCGCTACCGCGTATTCGGCCTTGGCTAACGGCGGCAAGCTGATCGCGCCGACGTTCGTCAAGGGCCAGCGCAACGAAGGTCAGCAGATCATCGACGAGAACGTCGCCAAGCAGGTGGTGGCGATGATGGAAACGGTGGTCACCCAGGGCGGCGCCAAGCAGGCGGCGGTGCTGGGCTATCGCGTGGCCGGCAAGACCGGTACCGCGCGCAAGACCGGCCCTGGCGGTTACGAGCGTGGCCACTACAACGCGCTCTTCGCCGGCGTGGTGCCGGCCACCAATCCGCGGTTTGCCACCGTCATCGTCATCAACGATCCGCAGGGCGGCAAGTTCTACGGCGGCCTGGTGTCGGCGCCGGTCTATCACAACGTGATGGAAGGCACCCTGCGCCTGATGGACGTGCCGCTGGACGACCTGCAGTCGTGGTTGGCGGCGCAGCAGTCCGGAAAGATCGGCCATTCGGCGTCGGTACTGCCGGTGCCGCCGGCCGAAGCCGCACTGCCGGTGGATGCCGCCGCTGAATTCGATGCCGCGCTGCCGAGCGCGCAATCCCATGTGCCACCCGCTACGGGAGGCACGCAATGAGTCCTTCGATGTTGCTTTCGCAGTTGCTTCCGGACGTGGCCCTGGCGGGCCATGATCCCGTTCTGACCGGCCTGGTGCTGGACAGCCGTGCCGTGCGCCCCGGCAATGCCTTCGTCGCCATCGCCGGTTTCGGCGCGCATGGCCTGGGCTTTGTCGAGCAGGCGCGCGCCGCCGGTGCCGGCGCGATCCTGTTCGAAGCGCCGGCGCCCGCCGAACTGCCTGCACCGGCCGATGCCATCGCCGTGCCGGGCCTGCGCGCGCGGCTGGGTGCGATGGCCGACCAGTTCCATGGCGCGCCTTCGCGGGCGATGACCATGGTTGGCGTGACCGGCACCAACGGCAAGACCTCCACCGTGCAGCTGCTGGCCCAGGCCTGGCATCTGCTCGGTACGCCCAGTGGCAGTATC
Organism: Stenotrophomonas sp. 14P6.2.3; assembly: GCF_057799055.1. Classification (NCBI taxonomy): domain Bacteria; kingdom Pseudomonadati; phylum Pseudomonadota; class Gammaproteobacteria; order Lysobacterales; family Lysobacteraceae; genus Stenotrophomonas; species Stenotrophomonas sp. 14P6.2.3. The sequence goes on along the minus strand of NZ_JBYOLA010000013.1, from coordinate 114,004 downwards.
GGCACGTTGGGCGCCGGACTTTATGGTGCCGTCGAGCCGACCGGTTTCACCACCCCGCTGGTGCTGCAGATGCATGCGCTGCTGGCACAGCTGCGCGACGACGGCGCGCGTGCGGTGGCGATGGAAGTCAGCTCGCACGCACTGGACCAGGGCCGCGTGGATGCCGTGCACTACGACGTGGCGGTGTTCACCAATCTCACCCGCGATCACCTTGATTACCACGGCGACATGGCCAGCTACGGCGCGGCCAAGGCGCGGTTGTTCCATCGTCCGGGCCTGAAGGCGGCGGTGATCAATCTTGACGATGCGTTCGGTCGCCAGCTGTTCGCCGGCCTGCCGGCGGGTGTGCAGGCGATCGGCCTGAGTTCGCGCGGTGCCGACGGCGCCAACGTGCGCGCCGAAGCGCTGCAGCTGGATGGCCGCGGCATCGGTTTCGAGCTGGTCATCGACGGCCAGCGCGCTGCGGTGCAGTCGCCGCTGCTGGGCCGCTTCAACGTGGACAACCTGCTGGCCGTGGCCGGCAGCCTGCGTGCGCTGGGGCATCCGCTGCCGCGCATCGCCGAGGTGCTGTCGGCGCTGCAGCCGATCCGTGGCCGCATGAACCGCCTCGGCGGCGAAGACGGCCTGCCGACCGTGGTGGTCGACTATGCACACACCCCCGACGCGCTGGAACAGGCGCTGGACAGCCTGCACGGCCACCTGCAGGGCACGCTGTTCTGCGTGTTCGGCTGCGGTGGCGAGCGCGATACCGGCAAGCGCCCGCAGATGGCTGCGATTGCCGAACGCCTGGCCAACCAGGTCATCGTCACCGACGACAACCCGCGTGGCGAAGATGGCGACGTGATCGTGGCCGATATCCTGGCCGGCTTCGCTGATGCCTCCACCGTGACCGTGCAGCGCAACCGCGCGCGCGCGATCGGCCTGGCGGTGAAGCGCGCTGGTGACGGCGACATCATCCTGATTGCCGGCAAGGGCCATGAGCCGTACCAGGAAGTGAATGGGGTGCGCCATGACTTCGACGACACCGAAGTGGCCGCTGCTGCACTGGCCGCCAAGGTCGGTGTGCTGGCGGCGACGCGCATGGATGCGCTAGTGGCCCGGCCGCAGGACGCGGAAGAGGGCCCGCAGGCCGGGGAGGGCGCGGCATGAAGCGCACCCTGCTTTCGCTGATCGCCCACTGGGCCGGTGGCGAGATCCACGGCGACGATGTGGCCATCGACGCCATCAGCAACGATACCCGCAGCCTTGGCCCGGGCAGCCTGTATGTGGCGCTGCGTGGCGAACGCTTCGACGGCCATGACTTCGCCGCTGACGCGCAGGCTCGTGGCGGCAGCGCGTTGCTGGTCGAGCGCCTGCTGCCGCTGGACCTGCCGCAGGTGCTGGTGGCCGACAGCGAGCGCGCGCTGGCGAAGATCGCCGCCGGCATGCAGCGCGACCGTGCGACCGAACTGTTCGCCATCACCGGCAGCAACGGCAAGACCAGCGTGAAGAGCCTGCTGCTGGCGATCCTGCAGCAGGTGGCCCAGCACGCACACAAGGTGGTCTACGCCAACCCGGGCAACCGCAACAACGAGATCGGCCTGCCGCTGGCAGTGATCGACGCACCGGAAGATGCCGACTACGCCGTCTACGAGATGGGCGCCGGCAAGCCGGGCGACATCGCCTACCTGACCGACATCGCGCGCCCGCGCTATGCCCTGGTCAACAACATCGCCCCGGCGCACCTGGAGCGGATGGGCAGCCTGCTCGGCGTTGCCGTGACCAAGGGCGCGATCTACGCCGCACTGCCGGCCGATGGCGTGGCGGTAATCAATATCGACGACGCCTACGGGCGCTGGTTCGAACAGCATTTCATCGGTGCCCCGGCACGTTGCCGGGTGCTGCGCTATGGCCTGGAACACACCGCCGACGTCACCGCGCGCGACATCCGCGCCGGTGCGCAGGGCAGCCGCTTCACCCTGGTCACGCCGATGGGCGAGGCGGGTGTGGTGCTGGGCCTGCCGGGCCGCCACAACATCAGCAATGCACTGGCCGCCGCCAGCCTGGCGCTTGCCGCCGGCATCGAGCTGTCACTGGTGGCCACCGGCCTGGCCGAGGCACAGCCGGTGCCGGGCCGCCAGATTGCCCATCAGCTGCACAACGGCGCGGTGCTGGTGGACGACAGCTACAACGCCAATCCCGGTTCGCTGGCCGCTGCCATCGACGCGCTGGCCGCCGCACCGGAAGAGGGCTGGCTGGTGCTGGGCGACATGCGCGAGCTGGGCCCCGATGCCGAGGCGCTGCATGCACAGGCGGGCATCCGCGCGCGTGCTGCCGGCCTCAAGCGCCTGTATGCACTGGGCCCGCTCAGTGCCGCCGCTGCCGCCGCGTTTGGCGAGGGCGGACGCCATTTCACCACCCATGACGCGCTGTCGCAGGCGCTGAAGGACGAGCTGCACGCCGGCGTGCGCTGCCTGGTCAAGGGTTCCCGTGGCAGCGCCATGGACACGATTGTCAAAGCGCTGCTGGCGCAAGGAGAGGAATCCCCGCATGTTGTATGAACTGGCTCGATGGTTGCAGCAGTTGGAGAGCCTGTTCGGGCTGTTCAACTACCAGACGTTCCGCGCCATCCTTGCCGCGTTGACGGCGCTGTTCCTGTCGCTGTGGCTCGGCCCGGCGATGATCCGCAAGCTTGCCCAGTTCAAGGGCGGCCAGCCGATCCGCAAGGACGGCCCGCAGACCCATTTCTCCAAGGCCGGTACGCCGACCATGGGCGGTTCGCTGATCCTGCTCACCGTCACCCTGTCGGTGCTGATGTGGGCTGACCTGCGCAACCGCTACGTGTGGCTGGTGCTGGCGGTGATGCTGTGCTTCGGCGCCATCGGCTGGTACGACGACTGGATCAAGATCGTCCGTCGCGACCCGAACGGCCTGAAGTCGCGCTGGAAGTACCTGCTGCAGTCGATCTTCGGTCTGGCTGCGGGCATCTTCCTGCTGCAGACCGCGGATGTGCCGGCGGCGTTGACCCTCTATATCCCGATGTTCAAGTCGGTGGCGCTGCCGTTGGCTGGTGTCGGCTTTGTGGCCATCGCCTACTTCTGGATCGTCGGCTTCTCCAACGCGGTCAACCTGACCGATGGCCTGGACGGCTTGGCGATCATGCCCACCGTACTTGTGGCTTGCGGCCTGGGCGTGTTCGCCTATGCCTCGGGCAACGCCGTGTTCGCCAACTACCTGCAGATCCCGCAGATTCCCGGCGCTGGTGAGCTGGTCATCATCTGCGCGGCGATTGCCGGCGCAGGGCTGGGCTTCCTCTGGTTCAACACCTATCCGGCCATGGTGTTCATGGGCGATATCGGCGCGCTGTCGCTGGGCGCGGTGCTGGGCACCATCGCGGTGATCACCCGCCAGGAACTGGTGCTGGTGATCATGGGCGGCGTGTTCGTGATCGAAACGCTGTCGGTGATGATCCAGGTCGCCTCGTTCAAGCTGACCGGCAAGCGCGTGTTCCGCATGGCGCCGATCCACCACCACTTCGAGCTGAAGGGCTGGCCGGAGCCGCGCGTGATCGTGCGCTTCTGGATCATCTCCGTCGTGCTGGTGCTGATCGGCCTGGCCACGTTGAAGGTACGCTGATGAATGACCTGTCGCACCAGGCAACACGCCTTGAGGCCATCGGTGGCAGCTACGACAAGTGGCTGCTCGGCGCGATGATCGCGCTCACCGGGCTGGGCGTGGTGATGGTCGCGTCCAGTTCGATCGCGTTGATGAGCAGCCCGTTCTACTACCTCAACCGCCACCTGATCTTCCTGGCGGTCGGCATCGTGCTGGCCATCATGGCTGCGCGCACCGAGCTGAAGACCATCGAGCAGTACAACCAGATGCTGCTGCTGGGCTGCTTCGCGCTGCTGGTGGTGGTGTTCGTTCCCGGCCTGGGCAGCAGCGTCAACGGTGCCCGCCGCTGGATCAACCTGGGCATCTCGAAGTTCCAGACGGTCGAAGCGGTGAAGGTGCTCTACATCGTCTGGCTGTCCAGCTACCTGGTGCGCTTCCGCGACGAGGTCAACGCCACCTGGCCGGCGATGCTCAAGCCGCTGGGCGTGGCCGGTGCGCTGGTGGTGCTGCTGCTGCTGCAGCCCGACTTCGGTTCGTCCACGCTGTTGCTGGCGATCACCGCCGGCATGCTGGTGCTGGGCGGGGTGAACATGCCGCGCATGTCGATGCCGGTGGTGATCGGCCTGGTCGGCATGAGCGCGCTGGCGATCATCGAGCCGTACCGCATGCGCCGCATCACCTCCTTCCTCGACCCGTGGGCCGACCAGCAGGGCGACGGCTACCAGCTGTCCAACGCACTGATGGCGGTGGGCCGCGGCGAGTGGACCGGCGTCGGCCTGGGCAATTCGGTGCAGAAGCTGTACTACCTGCCCGAGGCGCATACCGATTTCATCTTCTCGGTCACTGCCGAGGAATTCGGCTTCCTCGGTACCTGCACGATCGTGGCCCTGTACGCGCTGCTGGTCGGCCGCACGTTCTGGCTGGGCATGCGCTGCGTGGAAATGAAGCGCCACTTCTCCGGCTACATCGCCTTCGGCATCGGCCTGTGGATCAGCATGCAGACCTTCGTGTCGATCGGCGTGAACCTGGGCATCCTGCCGACCAAGGGCCTGACCCTGCCGCTGATTTCGTCCGGTGGTTCGTCGGTGCTGATGACCTGCGTGGCGATGGGCCTGCTGCTGCGCGTGTCCTATGAACTGAAGCGTGCCGAACGCCGCCAGGCCGTGCGCATGGGCGCTGCCGACGATGTGGCTGGCCCGGCTCAGGCCGATGCGCCGGCCGCACCGGTGGCAAAGAACGTACCGATGGCCGCCGAACCGGCTGCGGCCGAGCCGGCCGCCGTGCGCGGCACCAGCCGCCTGCAGTCGCGCGTCGAACCTACCTTCGGGAGGCTCGGATGAGCGCCGTCCAGAACAACGCCCGGCCGGTGATGATCCTGGCCGGTGGTACCGGCGGGCATATCTTCCCGGGCCTGGCCGTGGCCCGGGTGCTGCGCGCGCGTGGCGTGCCGGTCACCTGGATGGGCGCCGCTGGTGCAATGGAAACCCGTCTGGTTCCGCAGCACGACATCCACATCGATACGCTGGCCATCACCGGTCTGCGCGGCAAGGGCAAGCTGGCCCTGCTGGCTGCGCCGTGGCGCCTGATGCGCGCGCTGCGTGCCGCCGGCCTGATCATCCGTGATCGCCAGCCGCGCGCGGTGGTTGCTTTCGGTGGCTTCGCCTCCGGTCCCGGTGGCATGGCCGCGCGCCTGCACGGCCTGCCGTTGATCGTGCACGAACAGAACCGCGCGCCGGGCCTGACCAACCGCATCCTGTCGCGCTACGCGCGCCGCCTGCTGACTGGTTTCCCGGGCACCTTCGCTGCACGCGAGGAGTTCGTGGGCAACCCGGTGCGCGCCGAAATCGCCGCCGTCGCACCGCCGGAACAGCGGCTGGCTGATCGCAGCGGTCCGCTGCGCCTGCTGGTACTGGGCGGCAGCCAGGGCGCACGCGCCCTCAACAGTGGTGTGCCGCAGGCACTGGCCGCGCTCGGTGCGCAGGTGCCGGTGGTGGTGCGTCACCAGAGTGGCGAGAAGCTGCATGCCGAAGCGGTGGAGGCCTATGCCAAGGCCGGCGTGCAGGGCGAAGTGACGCCGTTCATCGCCGACATGGCCGAAGCCTTCGCCTGGGCCGACCTGGTGGTGTGCCGTTCCGGCGCATCCACGCTGGCCGAGCTCTGTGCGGTCGGCATCGGCAGCGTGCTGGTGCCATTCCCCGCTGCTGTCGACGATCACCAGACCCGCAATGCGGAGTATCTGGTCGAGCGCGACGCGGCCGTATTGCTGAAGCAGGACGAAACGCTGGCAGACGGCATTGCCGCGCTGCTGCGTGATCTGTCCGAAAATCCCGCCCGCCGCATGCAGATGGCGCAAGCCGCGCGTGCCCTGGCCAAGGTCGATGCCGCCGAGCGCATCGCCGATATCATTCTCGAGGAAGCTGTATGAAGAAGGCACGCTCCAGCGCCTGCCCTGCGCGAGGCCGCGCATGATCCGCCGCCTGCATGACACCAACGATCTGGTGCGCGCGTTCCCGCGCGTGCATTTCGTCGGCATCGGTGGCACCGGCATGAGCGGCATCGCCGAAGTGATGCTGACGCTGGGCTATGAAGTGTCCGGTTCGGACAACGCCGACAACGCCGCGACCCGTCGCCTGGCCGGCCTGGGCGCGCGCATCATGCGCGGCCATTCCGCTGCCAACGTGCTGGGTACGGACTGCGTGGTGGTCTCCAGCGCGATCCGCGAAGACAACCCGGAGCTGATGGAGGCGCGCAGCCAGCGCATTCCGATCATGCCGCGCGCGGCGATGCTGGCCGAACTGATGCGCTTCCGCCGCGGCATCGCCGTGGCCGGTACCCATGGCAAGACCACCACCACCAGCCTGACCGCTGCGGTGCTGAGCGAAGGCGGGCTGGACCCGACCTTCGTGATCGGTGGCCAACTGCTGGCGGCAGGTGCCAACGCCAAGCTCGGCGGAGGCCAGTGGCTGGTGGCCGAGGCCGACGAGAGCGATGGCAGCTTCCTGCGCCTGAATCCGTTGATGTCGATCATCACCAACATCGATTCCGATCATCTGGAGAACTACGGCAACGACTTCGCCCGCGTGCAGGCGGCGTTCGCCGAGTTCCTGCAGCGCCTGCCGTTCTACGGCCTGGCGGTGCTGTGCATCGACGACCCGGAAGTGGCCGCACTGGCCGCCAAGACCCCGCGCCACGTGATGAGCTACGGCATGAGCCCGCAGGCCGACGTGCGCGCTGAGAACGTGGTGCAGGAAGGTTCGCGCATGCGCTTCACCCTGCGCCTGCCGCAGGGCACCAGCCAGGAAGTGGTGCTGGCGCTGCCGGGCAAGCACAACGTGCTCAATGCGCTGGCCGCTGCGGCGGTGGGTTGGCAGCTGGGGGTGTCTCCGGACACGATCGCGCGTGCGCTGGCCAGCTTCGCTGGCGTCGGCCGCCGCTTCAACGATCTGGGCGAAGTGACCACCGCCACTGGTGCAAAGGTCCGCATCATCGACGACTACGGTCACCATCCGAGCGAACTGGAAGCCGTGTTCGCCGCCGCCCGTGGCGGCTGGGCCGACAAGCGCCTGGTGGTGGCCTTCCAGCCGCACCGCTACAGCCGTACCCGCGATCAGTTCGACAAGTTCGCAGCGGTGCTGTCGAGCGTCGATGCGCTGGTGCTGAGCGAGGTCTACCCGGCCGGCGAAGAGCCGATCGCCGGCGCCGATTCGCATGCGCTGGCCCGCGCCATCCGTGCGCGTGGCCGCAGCGAGCCGGTGGTGGTCGGCAAGGCGTCCGAGCTGGCAACCGTGCTGCCGGACGTACTGCAGGACGGCGATCTGCTGCTGATGATGGGTGCGGGCGACATCGGCGCCGTCGCCAGCCACATTGCAGTGGAAGGTTTCAAGGCGGAGGGCGAGGCGTGAGCACGCTGACCTTCCCGCCGCTGCGCAGCACCGACCCGGCCGTGTTCGGCCGCGTCGCCGTGCTGCTCGGTGGCAGCTCCAGTGAACGCGAAGTGTCGCTGGATTCGGGCCGCAACGTACTCGAAGCACTGCAGTCGCGTGGTGTCGATGCGATCGCCATCGATGGCATTCCGGCGCTGGCCAAGGCGCTGGCAGCCGGCGGCATCGATCGCGTGTTCAACATCCTGCACGGCCACAACGGTGGTGGTGAGGATGGCATCGTGCAGGGCCTGATGGACGCGTTCGGCGTGCCCTACACCGGTTCCAACGTGCTGGGCTCGGCCTTGAGCATGGACAAGATCCGCACCAAGCAGGTGTGGCTGGCGCTGGGCCTGCCGACCCCGCAGTACCGGAAGGTCGATGCCTCCACGGTGCATGCGCTGGCGGCCGAGCTCGGCCTGCCGGTGGTGGTCAAGCCGGCCAACGAAGGCTCCAGCGTGGGCATCAGCCGGGTCACCGACGACGCCGGCCTGGACGAAGCGGTGGCCCTGGCCGCGCGCTACGACGGCCAGCTGCTGATGGAACAGATGGTGGTCGGCGATGAACTGACCGTGGCCATCCTGGGTGATGTCGCGCTGCCGTCGATCCGCATCGTGCCCAAGGGCCAGTGGTACGACTACAACGCCAAGTACATCGCCGAAGACACCCAGTACCTGTGCCCGGGCCTGGATGGTGATGACGAAGAAGAGATCCGCCGCATCGCGCTGGCCGCCTTCCGCGCCGCCGGTTGCCGTGGCTGGGGTCGCGTGGATGTGATGCGTGATCGCGCCAGCGGCCGCTTCTTCCTGCTGGAAGTGAACACCGCGCCGGGCATGACCAGCCATTCGCTGGTGCCCAAGGCGGCCGGGCAGGCCGGCATCAGCTTCGAGGAGCTGGTGTGGCGCGTGCTGGAACAGACCCTGGAGGCATCGCACGCATGAACGCGGTGCTGCGCATCTTCGTCTGGCTGTTGGCACTGTCGGTGGTTGCACTGCCGGTGGTGGCCGTGGTCAATGGCTGGGTCGGCGCCGAGCGCTGGCCGCTGGCGAAGCTGCGCGTGCACGGTGAGTTCAAGCGGGTGCCGCCGGAACAGCTGCAGCAGGTGCTGCTGCCGTATGCACATGCTGGTTTCTTCGCGGTGAAGCTGCAGGACGCGCAGGACGCGCTGGAAAAACTGCCGTGGGTGGAAAGCGCGCAGGTGCGCAAGCAGTGGCCGGACGTGCTGGAAGTGACGCTGGTCGAGCACAAGCCGTTCGCGCGCTGGGGCGAAGGTCGCCTGCTGTCCGAGCAGGGCAAGCTGTTCCCCACGCCGAAGAAGCTGGCCGACCTGCAGCTGCCCGAGCTGGATGGCCCGGACAGCCAGACCGAAGAAGTGGTCAAGCTCTACAACGATTCGCGCGCACTGTTCGCGCCGGCTGGTGTCGATGTGCGCCGGCTGACCATGGACGCGCGCGGCAGCTGGTCGCTGCTGCTGAGCAACGGCACTGAAGTGGTGGTCGGCCGCGATGACGCGCGTTCGCGCCTGCAGCGCTTCGTGCGCGTGCTGCCGCAGCTGGCCAACCAGGCCGCGCCGATCGAGCGCGCCGACCTCCGATATACCAATGGTTTCACGCTGAGCTGGGGCACTCCGGCCGCCCCCGCCAATGCACCGGGCACCCCGGCAAGAAGGACGCAGGAAAGAACATGAATCGCAAGGGTGACAAATCGCTGATCGTCGGCCTGGATATCGGCACCTCCAAGGTGGTGGCGCTGGTGGGCGAGTATTCGCCGGGCAACCCGATCGAAGTGATCGGCATCGGCTCCCATGAGTCGCGCGGCCTCAAGCGCGGCGTGGTGGTGGATATCGAATCGACCGTGCAGTCGATCCAGCGCGCGGTCGAAGAAGCCGAGCTGATGGCCGGCTGCGAGATCCGCTCGGTGTACGCCTCCATCTCCGGCAATCACGTGCAGTGCAAGAACTCGCCCGGCATCGTGCCGATCCGCGACGGCGAAGTGACCTGGGGCGACCTGGATCGCGTGCTCGATGCGGCCAAGGCGGTGGCGATTCCGGCCGACCAGAAGATCCTGCATGCGATCCCGCGCGAGTACGTGCTGGACGACTCGCAGGAAGGCATCCGCAACCCCGTCGGCATGACAGGCGTGCGCCTGGAGGTGCATGCGCACCTGGTGGTGTGCGCGCAGTCGGCCGCCGCCAACATCAGCAAGTGCGTGCAGCGCTGCGGCCTGCAGGTGGACGACCTGGTGCTGTCCTCGCTGGCCTCCAGCGTGGCGGTGCTGACCGCCGACGAGCGCGAGCTGGGCGTGGTGCTGGTCGACATGGGCGCCGGCACCACCGACATCGCAGTGTTCGTGCAGGGTGCGATCTGCCACACCGCCTCGCTGCCGATCGCCGGCGACCACGTGACCAACGACATCGCGCACATGCTGCGTACGCCGACCCCGGAAGCCGAGCAGATCAAGGTGCGCTACGCGTGTGCCCTGGCCCAGCTGGCCACCGCCGAGGAAAGCATCCAGGTGCCGTCGGTCGGTGACCGTCCGCCGCGCCGCATGCCGCGCCACGCGCTGGCGCAGGCCGTGCAGGGCCGCTACGAAGAAATCTTCGAAATGGTGCAGGCCGAACTGCGCCGCTCCGGCTTCGAGGAACTGGTGCGCGCCGGCATGGTCCTGACCGGTGGTGCCTCGAAGATGGAAGGCGTGGTCGAACTGGCCGAGGAAATGCTGCAGATGCCGGTGCGCGTGGGCATCCCGCAGCACGTCACCGGGCTGGGCGAAGTGGTTGGCAACCCGGTGCACGCCACCGGCGTCGGCCTGCTGCTGATGGGCAGCCAGATCGAGCATCCGCGCCGGCCGTCGCTGCCGACCGGCCGCGCTGGAAGCATGTTCAAGAAACTCAAGACCTGGTTCCGCGGCGAATTCTGACGCGGAACCTGCACCACCCGGGCTCGCCCGGTTGCAACACCTGCAACACGACGCAACACCGGCAACACATAACCCACACAGCCGCAACGACGGCATGCAGCACGAAGGCAGGACGCCCGAAGGCCCATGCAATCGAAAGCGGATACAACGAGGACACGGACATGGCGCATTTTGAACTGATCGAAAAGATGGCACCCAATGCGGTGATCAAGGTTGTTGGCGTGGGCGGCGGCGGCGGCAATGCCGTGGCGCACATGGTCAACTCGGCAGTGGATGGCGTGGAATTCATCACCGCCAACACCGACTCGCAGGCCATCAAGAATTGTGGTGCCAAGCTGCAGCTGCAGCTGGGTACCAATGTCACCAAGGGCCTGGGCGCAGGCGCGAATCCGGAAGTCGGCCGCCAGGCTGCGCTGGAAGACCGTGAGCGCATCATGGACGCGCTGCAGGGTGCGGACATGGTGTTCATCACCGCTGGCATGGGCGGTGGCACCGGTACCGGCGCTGCGCCGGTGGTGGCACAGCTGGCCAAGGAAATGGGCATCCTGACCGTGGCCGTGGTCACCAAGCCGTTCCCGTTCGAAGGCCGTCGCCGCATGCAGGTCGCGCTGAAGGGCATCGAAGAACTGAGCCAGCACTGCGACTCGCTGATCACCATCCCCAACGAGAAGCTGATCACCGTGCTGGGTCGCAACGCGACCATGATCCAGGCCTTCCGTGCCGCCAACGACGTGCTGCAGGGCGCCGTGCAGGGCATCGCCGACCTGATCGTGCGTCCGGGCCTGATCAACGTCGACTTCGCCGACGTGCGCACCGTCATGTCCGAAATGGGCCTGGCGATGATGGGCACCGGTACCGCCCGCGGCGATGACCGCGCGCAGGCCGCGGCCGAGTCGGCCATCCAGAACCCGCTGCTGGACGATGTGAACCTGGCCGGTGCCAACGGCATCCTGGTCAACATCACCGCCGGTGCCGACTTCACCATGGCCGAGTTCGACGAGATCGGCCGCACCATCGACGGCTTCGCTTCGGAAGACGCGACCGTGGTGGTGGGTACCGTGCTCGATCCGGACATGCAGGACGAAGTGCGCGTGACCGTGGTCGCCACGGGCCTGAACCGCGTCTCGGCCAGCAAGACCCAGCGTCCGGGCGAGCGTGCACCGATCAAGCTGGTCCGCAACGCCACCACCGGCCAGCCGGAGTTCGGCGAGTTCGACAACGGCGGCGATGCGGTGTCCAAGGCTGTCGGCGGCATGGGCCTGGGCCTGCGTCGGGCCAGCAGCGACAGCGTGGCGGCTTCCACCCCGTCGGCTCCGGCCTCCTCGGCCCCGGCCGCGGCGGAACTGCCGAACGATTACCTGGACATCCCGGCGTTCCTGCGCCGCCAGGCGGACTGATCGACGCTGCCCGGGGCTTGTCCCCCCCGGGTTGCGCCACCATGTCCTGAAAACGCGGGCGCCGGGCCAGGATGGGCCCGGCCGCCCTGCTTCACGCGCGTCCTACCGGCGCGCCGGTGTGTCCTGCCGGCGTTTCAGCCGGGGTAGGGGACCCTGCGTGTTAATCTAATGTGTCACTTCCGGTCGTCCCCCCATGATCCAGCAACGCACCCTCAAGAACACGATCCGCGCCACCGGCGTAGGCCTGCACAGCGGCGACAAGGTCTACATGACCCTGCGTCCGGCGCCGGTCAACCATGGCATCGTGTTCCGGCGCGTGGACCTGGACCCGGTGGTGGAAGTACCTGCGAAGGCCGAGCTGGTCACCGAAGTGACCCTGTGCACCGGCCTGACCTGCAACGACGCCAAGATCCAGACCGTCGAGCACCTGATGTCGGCCCTGGCCGGCCTGGGTGTGGACAACATCATCGTCGAACTGTCCTCGGCCGAGCTGCCGATCATGGACGGTTCGTCCGGCCCGTTCGTGTTCCTGCTGCAGTCGGCAGGCATCGTGGAACAGGATGCGCCCAAGCGCTTCATCCGCGTGCTGAAGACCGTGGAAGTGACCGAGGGCGACAAGGTGGCCCGCTTCACCCCGTATGAGGGGTACAAGCTGGGCTTCACCATCCAGTTCGACCACCCGATGATCCCGGCCAAGCAGTCGCGCCAGGAAATCGAGTTCTCGACGATGGCCTACACCAAGGAAATTTCCCGCGCGCGCACCTTTGGCTTCATGCGCGACCTGGAATACATGCGCGAGCGCAACCTCGGCCTGGGCGGTTCGATGGACAACGCCATCGTGCTCGATGAGTTCCGCGTGCTCAACGAAGACGGGCTGCGCTACGCCGACGAATTCGTGCGCCACAAGATCCTCGATGCGATCGGCGACCTTTATCTGGCCGGCGGCCAGGTGCTGGGCGCCTACGAGGGCTTCAAGTCCGGCCACGCGCTCAACAACAAGTTGGTGCGGGCGCTGATGGCAGATGCCACTGCCTGGGAATGGGTCACCTACGACTCGCCGGCGGTGCCGGACCCGGTTGTGTACGCCACGCCGGCCTATGCCTGATTCCATAGGCTATTGATTTGAAAGAAAAAAACGCCGCCTTTCTGGGCGGCGTTTGCGTTTCCGACCTTAGTTAAGGCCCTGGCGCAGTGGGTGACGCGACGGCCGGGCCGAGGTCACGGTTTTGTGAACCTGTTGGATCGGAAGCCTGAATTTAACGTTGTTTTAACAACAATCTAACGACTGCCCCACCGGGGCCAGCTAGGATGCGACCCGGCCCCCGAAATGTTTCACGCTGCGGTGACACGCGCGACGGGGAGTGGAGCAGGACGCTCCGCTGCTTTCAGGTTTCCCGCTTCGGTTTCGAAGGAAGGTCCTGCAGAGCTGCCAAGGCGTCGCGTAGCCCTTTGTGCGTGGCGGCTGAAACTGCGTGGGGTCCATTCCGGTTGTCGAGCGCTGGGGAGCGCGTGGGAGTGGGAGACGCAGTCTTGACGGTCACCTTGGTGGCCTTCAGCCCGATGGACCGGGCCGCGTCGAGCAACTGGGCTTCGGCAAGCCGCAACTTGGCATGCCAGACCGGGGATTCGACGAGAAAAACGAGGTGTTCCCCGTCCACATTGGCCAGCCGGCAACGGCTGCGCAGAGGTGGCGGCAACTGGGGGCGCAACTGACGGTCCAGCGCGTCGAGCCATAGGGCACGCCGCAGCGGGTTCCCGCTTTTGTCCGCCATCACTACATCCAGGGCCGGTTTCGGTCTGGATGCGGGACGAACGCTGGATTTCGGCTCAGACATGAAAACTCACTGATGGCATTCAAAAAGATCGTAATCAAAACGCGTGAAGGACAGGCCAAATCGGCGCTCACGCGTTTGCGGTTCTACTTCGAGGACCGCCCCCGAGCCCTGCTGGGCAGCGTGCTCGGCGCAGGTTGCATTATCGGCCTTGCCGGCGGCATTGGCGCCAGTGCGCTCAATGATTCGCGCCTGCAGGCCAAGGTCGACCGTCAGGAGGCCGAGCTGGCCAAGGTCCAGCGCGATGCGCAGACCCAGGTCAACGCGCTGGCCGCCCGCCTAGGCGAGCTGCAGGCACAGGCCACCCGCCTGAACGCTCTGGGCGAGCGACTGACCCAGATGGGCAAGCTGGAAGACGGCGAATTCGACTTCAACGAGACCCCCGGCCTCGGTGACGGTGATGCCGGCGGCCCGACTGCCGACATCCCGGTGAAGGACGTCAACGCCGACTTACAGATGCTGGAGCAGCGCTTCGCTGCTTCAGGCCGCCAGTTGTCGGTGATGGAATCGCTGATGTTCGACCACCAGCTGCAGCAGAACGCCGTGCCCTCGCGCATGCCGATCCGCAACAGCTATGTCACTTCCGGCTTCGGTACCCGCGCCGACCCGTTCGGTCGCGGTGCCGCTACCCACAAGGGCATGGACTTCCACGCCCGCGTCGGTGACCCGGTGATGTCGGTGGCCGACGGCGTGGTCAGCTTCTCCGGGGTCAAGGGCGGCTACGGCAACGTGGTCGATGTCGACCACGGCAATGGCTACGTCACCCGCTACGCGCACAATTCGCGCCTGGTGGTGAAGGTCGGCGACCTCGTCCGCGCCGGCCAGGAAGTGGCCAAGGCCGGTTCCACCGGTCGTTCGACCGGCGCCCACGTGCACTTCGAGGTGTGGGAGAACGGCAACGTGGTCAACCCGCGCAAGTTCCTCGGCGATGGCGGCAATACCCCGGTCGGACGCATCACCCGCGGTTGATCCCAACGCCGGGCATGGCCCGGCGCTACCGGGACGCCGTCGGATCCCGGCGGTAGCGCGGGGCCATGCCCCGCGAGCGCGAAGCGCGGCCGCCAGGACCCCGGTCCCGGCCGCCTACACGACCGCAAAGGGTTGAAACCCCTGCCGCCCATCCCAAGCTACAATGGGTGTTGCCATCGACAGGGCGCCAAGCGCCCTGTTTCGTTTGCGGCGGACGGATCCTCCCGGAGCCGTGCGGCATTCCCATCCAACCCGGTTCCTTCAATGATCAACAGCCTGCTTACCCGCGTATTTGGCAGTCGTAATGAACGACAGCTGCGCCAGCTCAACCGCATCGTCGCCAAGATCAATGCGCTGGAGCCGGAGATCGAGAAGCTTTCCGACGAGCAGCTGCAGGCCAAGACGCCGGAATTCAAGCAGCGCATCGCCGATGGTGAAGCCCTGGACAAGGTGTTGCCGGAAGCCTTCGCGGTCTGCCGCGAGGCCGGTCGCCGCGTGCTGGGCATGCGCCACTACGACGTGCAGCTGATCGGCGGCATGGTGCTTCACCTGGGCAAGATCGCAGAAATGCGCACCGGTGAAGGCAAGACCCTGGTGGCGACCCTGCCGGTGTACCTCAATGCGCTGGAAGGCAAGGGCGTGCACGTGGTCACCGTGAACGACTACCTGGCCCGCCGCGATGCCGCGCAGATGGGCAAGCTGTACAACTGGCTGGGCCTGAGCGTGGGCGTGGTCTACCCGGGCATGCCGCACAGCGACAAGCGTGAAGCCTATGGTTCGGACATCACCTACGGCACCAACAACGAATTCGGTTTCGACTACCTGCGCGACAACATGGCGCTGTCCAAGGCTGACCGCTACCAGCGCGGCCTGCACTACGCCATCGTCGACGAAGTCGACTCCATCCTGATCGACGAAGCGCGCACCCCGCTGATCATCTCCGGCCCGGCCGACGATTCCCCGGAGCTGTACATCCGCGTCAACCGCATCGTGCCGAACCTGGTCAAGCAGGAAGCGGAAGACGGTGAGGGCGACTTCTGGGTCGATGAGAAGGGCAAGCAGGTGCACCTGTCCGAAGCGGGCATGGAGCACGCCGAACAGCTGCTGGTCGAAGCGGGCATCCTCGATGCCGAGACCGAAGGCCTGTACGCCGCGCAGAACCTGACCGTGGTCCACCACCTCAACGCCGCGCTGCGCGCGCACGCCATCTACCAGCGTGATGTGGACTACATCGTGCGCGATGGCGAAGTGGTCATCGTCGACGAATTCACCGGCCGTACCCTGGCCGGCCGCCGCTGGTCCGATGGCCTGCACCAGGCGGTGGAAGCGAAGGAAGGCGTGCCGGTCCAGCGCGAGAACCAGACGCTGGCCAGCATCACCTTCCAGAACCTGTTCCGCATGTACAAGAAGCTGTCCGGCATGACCGGTACGGCCGATACCGAAGCGTTCGAGTTCCAGAGCATCTACGGCCTGGAAGTGGTGGTGATCCCGACCAACCGTCCGACCATCCGCAAGGACAGCCCGGACCAGGTGTTCCTCAACCGCAAGGGCAAGTTCAATGCGGTGCTGGCCGACATCGAAGAGTGCGCCAAGCGCGGCCAGCCGGTGCTGGTGGGTACCACCTCGATCGAAACCTCGGAAATGCTGTCCGAGCACCTGCGCAAGGCGGGTGTGAAGCACGAAGTACTCAACGCCAAGCAGCACGACCGCGAAGCGACCATCGTCGCCAACGCCGGTCGTCCGGCGGCCGTGACCATCGCCACCAACATGGCAGGTCGTGGTACCGACATCGTGCTGGGTGGTTCGCTGGAAGCGGAAATCCACGAGCTGGGCGAAGGTGCGACCGACGAACAGAAGGCCGCGATCAAGGCCGAATGGCAGAAGCGCCATGACGCGGTCAAGGCTGCGGGCGGCCTGCACATCGTCGGCACCGAGCGCCACGAATCGCGTCGTATCGACAACCAGCTGCGTGGCCGTTCGGGCCGCCAGGGTGACCCGGGTTCGTCCCGCTTCTACCTGTCGCTGGAAGACAACCTGATGCGCATCTTCGCCTCCGACTGGGTGCAGAAGGCCATGCGCATGATGGGCATGAAGGAAGACGACGTCATCGAGGACCGCCTGGTCAGCCGCCAGATTGAAAAGGCGCAGCGCAAGGTCGAGGCCCACAACTTCGACATCCGCAAGAACCTGCTGGATTTCGACGACGTCAACAACGACCAGCGCAAGGTGATCTACGCCCAGCGCGATGAACTGCTTGACGCTGAGTCGGTGAAGGACAACGTCGATGGCATCCGCGACGACGTGATCTTCGACATCGTCGCCCGCTTCGTGCCGCCGAACTCGGTGGACGAACAGTGGGACCTGCGTGGCCTGGAAGCCACCCTGCAGTCGGACTTCGGCGTGGACATGTCGCTGACCGATCTGGTCAAGTCGCACGAGGAACTGGACGCCGAAGGCATCACCGCCAAGGTGCAGGAACGCATCAACCAGCACTTCGCCGAGAAGGAAGCGGGTGTGGGCGAAGAGACCATGCGCGCACTGGAGAAGCACGTGATGCTGACCGTGCTCGACCAGAGCTGGAAGGAGCACCTGGCCCGCATGGATTACCTGCGCCAGGGCATCTACCTGCGCGGTTATGCGCAGAAGCAGCCGAAGCAGGAATACAAGAAGGAAGCCTTCGAGCTGTTCTCGGACATGCTGGAGAACGTCAAGCGCGAAGTGGTGACCCTGCTGGCTCGTGTGCGCATCCGCAGCGACGAGGAAGTGCAGGCACTGGAAGCGGCCGAGCGCCAGCAGGTGGAAGCCCGCCTGAAGCAGTCGCAGTTCCAGCATCAGGACGCAGGCGGCTACAGCGCCGACGAGGAAGCGGCGCAGGTAGAGGCCGCCCAGCTGCAGCGTGACGAGCCGAAGATCGGTCGCAACGATCCGTGCCCGTGCGGCAGCGGCAAGAAGTACAAGCACTGCCACGGCCAGCTGAGCTGACCCCCGGAGAGCCCCGCGAAAGCGGGGCTTTCCTGTTATGGGCCTTGAAGCGTTCGGCGATTGCGCCGGTGCCCCGGTTTTCGGCATGCTCCCCCCATGCCTTCCCCGAAACGATCGATCCACGTCGTAGCCGCCGTCATCACTGACGCCCGCGGCCGCATCCTGCTCAACCGCCGTACCGAAAGCCGCGACATGGCCGGCCTCTGGGAATTCCCGGGCGGCAAGCGCGAGCCCGGTGAGACCTCCGAGCAGGCGCTGGCGCGTGAACTGCACGAGGAACTGGGCATCGAGGCCGAGGTGGGCGAGTGGGTCATGGACGTGCCGCAGCGCTACCCGGACAAGGACCTGACCCTGGAAGTGCGGCACGTACGCAGTTGGAAGGGCACCCCGCGCGGACGCGAGGGCCAGGCCATCACCTGGGTGGCGCCGGACAAGCTGGTCCGCTATTCCATGCCACCGGCCGACCTGCCGGTGGTGGCCGTACTGCGCCAGCCGGACTGCTACCTGATCACCCCAGCGCCGGACACGGATGAAGGTGCCCTGCAGCGCTGGCACGGCCAGCTGCAGCAGGCGGTCGCATCGGGTCAGCAACGCATCCAGCTGCGCCTGCCGGCCGAGCATCCGCAGCGGCAGGGCATGATCGAGCAGGCCGTGCGCGCGCATCGACGTGGTGTGCAGTGGTTGCTCAACCGCGATATCGAACTGGCGCGCACCCTGGGCGTCGGCGTGCACCTGGGCAGCGAGCAGCTGCAGTCACTGCAGGAACGGCCGCTGCCGGCCGGGCAGCTGGTCGCCGCCTCCTGCCACGACCTTGAACAGCTGTTGCACGCGCAACGGCTGGGCTGCGACTTCGCTGTGCTGGGCCCGGTGCAGGCTACTGCGAGCCATCCCGATGCAGTGCCGTTGGGGTGGGAAGCCTTCGCCGCGATGCGCGCGCAGGTCTCGCTGCCGATCTACGCGCTCGGCGGCATGACGCCGCAGCACGTGATCGAGGCACGCCGTCACGGCGGGCAGGGTATCGCCGCCATCCGCGGACTGTGGCCGGCGTAGCGCCATACAGGGGGCCGGTTACCCGCGACGCGGAGCTCTGACCTCCTCGCTCGAATCCGGGGTCGGAGCCCTTTCCGCGGGAAAGGAATCCGACCCCTCACCGCAGTAGATCCACGCCATGCGTGGATGAGCAGACCCACGCCACGCAGGGACCAGTAGATCCACGCCATGCGTGGATGGCGCTCAGCTCAACCCATTCACAACGTAATCCAGAAACACCCATATTGCCGCCGCAGCCCAAGCACGGTCGCTGCGCGCGTGGCGCTGCCTGGCAGCGTCTGCTCCAACCGCAACCCGATCGGATGTCGCCGCGCAGTCGCTAGCGGCACCGTCTGCGAATCCTGTGCGGCGATGTCCTGGCCCTCGTCCAGATCCTGCCGCGGATACACCGGCACCACGTCCACCAGCGGCCGCCGCACCACCGATTCCAGCTGGCCAAGAATCCGCTGAGCGCCCGCATCGGACACCGCGCCCCACAGGTACAGCGAAGAGAGCCGGTTCACATCACCGACGGCTACCGCCGTGTGCAAGGCCTGCACCAGTTCGCTCAAACGGCGTGGGCAGCTGCTGCCGAGGCTGTCGCGCTGCAGGGTATTGCCGGAAGGCGCCGGCGGCGGACGCCGGGACTGCGCACCCAGGCTGTCGCAGGGACGGTCGGTGTAGACACTTTGCCCCTGCGGATCGGTGCAGCGGTTCAAGCGCGTGGACTGCGCCTGCGCGATGGCGCAGACGCCGGGCAGCAGCAGGAGCAGCAACAGGGACAGGACGACCTTCATCGCCGCAGCGTAGCGCCGATTGCGATAACGCAGCGTACTTTTCAGCCGCGCAGCAGCGTCAGTACCGAGACCGTCGGCTTGGCCAGGTTCAAGGTGTAGAAGTGCAGGCCCGGTGCGCCGCCTTCAACCAGGCGCTGGCACAGCTTGGCCACCACTTCGGCACCGAACGCACGCACCGATTCGGCGTCGTCACCGTAGGCCTGCATCTTGCGGCTGATCCAGCGCGGAATTTCCGCACCGCACTGTTCGGAGAAGCGGCGCAGCTGGCTGAAGTTGGAGATCGGCATGATGCCCGGGGTGATCGGCACCTGCACGCCGAGCCGCTGCACTTCGTCGACGAAGTGGAAGTAGGCGTCGGCGTTGAAGAAGTACTGGGTGATGGCCGCATCGGCACCGGCGTCGATCTTGGCCTTGAAGTGCTTCAGGTCGAGCAGGGCGTCCTGCGCCTGTGGATGCGTTTCCGGATACGCGCCCACTTCGATGCGGAAGGCATCGCCGTGTTCGGCGCGGATGAAGGCGATCAGTTCGGAGGCGTAGCGCATGTCGCCGGGGAAGCCCATGCCGGAGGGCAGGTCACCGCGCAGCGCGACCAGGCGCCGGCAGCCGATGGCGCGGTACAGCTTGAGCAGCTCGCGGATCTCCTGGCGGGTGCCACCCACGCAGGACAGATGCGGTGCCGCATCGAAGCCGTGGTGCTGGTTGAGATGGCGCACGGTCTCGGAGGTGTAGCTCAGGGTCGAGCCACCGGCGCCGAAGGTACAGGACACGTACTCGGGGGCATACGCCTTCAGCCTGGCCGCGGCACGGTCCAGCTGGGTGCGCTGTTCGTCGGTCTTGGGCGGATAGAACTCGAAGCTGATGGCGGTCATGGCACGGGCGGCGGCGACGGGTGGGAATGAGTATATCGCTTCATCAAGATGGATGTTCAGTGGATGGCCGGGTCAGGCCATCCCGGGCAGACGACCGTTCGCCCCGCTGACGGGCCGTTGCTCCGTAATCGCAACCGGGGCACAGGAAGCGGAGCCACGCTGGCCCCATTCCCGGCACCACCCACCTGATGAAGGAGCAGACGATGAAGATCTTCCTGGCATTCTGGTACGCGATGAAGGCAACGGCCCGGCTGGCGATGGTCGGCATGGCGCTGGCCGTGCTTGGCTCGGGCCCGGCCCATGCCACCGCCATCGACAAGGCCGCCGTCCCAAATACGGTGCGGATCGAGGTGGTCGGCAAAGGCCGTCCCTTGCTGATGATTCCCGGGCTCAACAGCAGTGCGGAGGTCTGGCGTGAGACCTGCCTGGCGCTGAAGGACGTGCAGTGCCATCTGGTGCAGCTGCCGGGTTTTGCCGGTGCGGCGCCTGCCGATCCGCGCCCGGCGGATTTCCTGCCGGCGATGCGTGATGAACTGCTGGGCTATCTGCAGGCGCAGCACCTGTCGAAGGTTGCCGTGATCGGCCACAGCCTGGGAGGCGTGCTGGCAATGCAGATGGCACTGAAGGCACCCGATGCCGTCGGTCCGCTGGTGATCGTGGATTCGCTGCCGTTCTATGCGGCGGTGATGAACCCGCAGGCCACCGCGCAGAACGTGGGGATGATGGCCGGGCAGCTGCGCGAAGGCCTGCTGGCGGCCGATGAGGCCAGCTTCAATGCACGCAACGACGCGACCGCCAAGGCCCTGACCCGCAGCACGCAGCATCTGCCGGAGCTCCAGCGTTGGGGGCGCGACAGTGATCGCACGAGCATGGCCGATGCGATGTACTCCATGCTGGTGCGCGATCTGCGTGATGACATCGCCGGTATCAATACGCCGGTGCTGGTATTGGGCAGTTGGGCGGCTTACCAGCCGATGGGTGGTACGGAGGCCAGTACCCGTGCGCAGTTCCAGGCGCAGTACGCGAAGCTGCCGGGTGTGCAGATCGAGATGAGCGCACAGGGCTACCACTTCCTGATGTGGGATGATCCGCGCTGGCTGCAGGCGCAGCTGCGCCGCTTCCTTGCCGCGCATTCCTGATCGTTGCATGCCCTTCCTTCCACCGCTGAGGCTGCCTTTGGACGCAACCACGCCATCCCGCCGCTTCTGGACCCTCAACGCGCTGGCGTGGGCAGGCTATGCGGCGTACAGCCTGTGGCTGGGGGTGCGTGTCGGCGGCGGCACGCTGTTCAGCGGCGTGGTGTTGATCTCTCTCAGCATTGCCGTGTCCCTGTGGTTGTGCAGCGGCGCGCTGCGTTCGGTCGCGCTGCGGCAGCGCTGGTGGGATGGCAGTTTGGGCAGCCTGGTGCTGAAGCTGGCCGCTGGCGTGGTGGTCGGCGCCAGCATCGCACAGGGGCTGACGGCGGCCTTGCTGCTGCCGGCACTGACCATGGGCTGGGTGCAGTTGCCCGGTGGGCATGCAGATTACCAGCCGTCGTCGGTCGTGCTGTACTGGATGAACACCGCCCTGTTCCTGTTGATGTGGACGGGCCTGTGGGCGGGCCTGCATGGCCTGCGCCGCGCGCGCCACAGCGAGCTGGCGCGGTTGCGCGCGGAGGCGGAGCGCAGCGCCCTGGAGCGCGATGCGTTGCGTGCGCGGCTGAATCCACATTTCATGTTCAACGCATTGAACAACCTGCGCGCGCTGATCCTGGAGGACCCAGAGCGTGCCCGCGACATGGTCACCCGCCTGTCGCGCACGCTGCGCCACGCACTGGCCCACAACCGCAGCGAGCAGGTGACCCTGGCCGAGGAACTGGCAGTGGTCGATGACTACCTGGCCATCGAGGCGATCCACTTCGAACAGCGTCTGCAGGTGCGGCGGGAGATAGCGGCAGAAGCTGTGCAGGCACATCTGCCAGCGATGGCGCTGCAACTGCTCGTTGAGAACGCAATCAAACATGGTATTGCCAGCCGCGCGGGCGGCGGTGAGGTACATATCCGCGC
Organism: Stenotrophomonas sp. 14P6.2.3; assembly: GCF_057799055.1. NCBI lineage: Bacteria > Pseudomonadati > Pseudomonadota > Gammaproteobacteria > Lysobacterales > Lysobacteraceae > Stenotrophomonas > Stenotrophomonas sp. 14P6.2.3. The sequence continues at coordinate 91,651 of NZ_JBYOLA010000013.1, read as the reverse complement.
GTCGCTGGAAGATGACCTGCTGCGCCTGCAGGTGGACAACCCGCTTGGCAGCGGCAATGAACCCACCCCTGGCCATGGTGTCGGCCTGGCCTACCTGCGCACGCAACTGGGTACGCGTGGCCGTTTCGCCCTGCAGCCGATCGGCGACCGCATGCGGGCCCTGCTGGAGATTCCGCAATGACCACCGTGCTGCGTGTGTTGATCGTCGACGATGCTCGGCTGGCGCGGCAGGAGCTGCGGACGCTGTTGTCGTCGCTGCCCTGGGTGCAGTGCGTGGGCGAGGCCGACGACGTGCCGGCCGCGCGCGAAGCCATCGCCACGCTGGCACCGGACCTGGTGCTGCTGGACGTGCAGATGCCCTCCGGCAGCGGCTTCGATGTACTGGACGGGCTGGAAAGGGTGCCTGCGGTGGTGTTCGTCACTGCCTATGACAGCTACGCAGTACGCGCATTCCAGGCCAACGCGCTGGACTACCTGGTGAAGCCGGTGGAAGCCCCGCGCCTGCTGGAGGCGCTGGAGCGTGCACGCCAGCATGCGCAGCTGAGTACCGAAGCTCCAGGCGGTCACGGCACATTGGGCGCGCAGGACCAGGTGTTCGTGCGCGAAGGCGAGCGCTGCTGGTTCGTGGCCGTTGCCGAGATCCGCCGGTTGGTGGTGGATGGCAACTACACGCGGCTGTGGTTCCGCGACCAGAACGCGTTGCTGGCCCGCAGCCTGAGCGCGTTGGAAGCACGCTTGCCGCCGGATCTATTCTTCCGTGCCAACCGCAACACGCTGGTCAACCTGCGGCGCATCCGTGCGGTCGCGCCGAGCATCGGCGATGGTTACGATCTGGCGCTGGATGATGGCAGTGAAGTCGAGGTATCGCGGCGGCAGGCACGGGAGCTGCGCGAGCGTATGGCGCTGTAGACGGCACCACACGGTTGGGCGAATCATCCCTGCATCGGCAAGCCGCGCAGGATCGCCCGCACGCCAAGGGCGTGTCGTTCGATCCGCAGCTGCAGGCCATGGTGATCGCACAGGCGACGCATGATCTCCAGGCCGAGGCCGCTACCAAGGCTGTCCTGGCCTTTTTCAAAAGGGCGTGGATCGGGCCAGTGGCCAAGGGATGCGTCGCTGCCAGTGCTGTTGTACACCGACAGTTCGCCTGCTTCCATGCTGATGCGCACATGTCCCAGCGGTGTATGGGCGAAGGCATTGCCGATCAGATTGGACAGCACCACGCGCAGGGCCGGCTCCGGCGCGCAGAGCGCCGCATCGTCGGTCACTGTCATCTGTACCTCCACTGGCCGTGCGCCGAGCAGAGGAGCCTGTTCAACGATGACCCGCTCCAGCAGCGGTATCAGACGCACCTGCGCGGCGGGTGGCGCCTCGTCCTCGCGGGCCAGGGCCAGCAGTGCCGCCACCGCCTGCTGAAGCTGCAGCGCGGACAGGCGGATATGCTGCAGGTGCTGCTGCCCGCGCTCGGACAGCCCGGGTTCGTGCAGCAACTGGCCGGCAGCGCTGGAAATCACCGCCAATGGTGTGCGCAGTTCGTGGCTGGCATCGCGGGTGAAGGCGTGTTCGCGGGCAACAAAGGCGGCCACCCGAGCGGACAGCCGGTCCACGGCACGCGCCAGCACGCCGATCTCGTCATCCTCGAAGTGAGCAGCCAGGGCGGTGTCTGCCTGCGGTAGCAGCGGCAACGCCTCCACGTGCGCCACGAGCGAGTACAGAGGGCGCGTGCCACGGCGCGCAAGCCACACGCCCAGCAGGATCGCCAGCAGCACCATCACCAGCGCGGTGCCGGCCAGCAGGGCCACCACGCCATCGCGGATCGGGCGCACCGCCAGCTGAGAGCTGACCTCGGCGATCAGCCAGGCAGGCCGTGACGGCGGTGGCGGATCCATGCGTCGCACGTGGTAGTGCCGGCCCTCGTTGCCGCTGAATTCAGAACGCCACGGCTCCTGGGTGAATGCGGTCTGCAGATCGCTTGGGAACGCGGCCGTGTCCTGATACAGACGGATGGCCGCATCACCCGGCTCGCGCCACCGACCCCTAGCTGCATGGACGGCAAGCTGCGCCTTCGCTTCACGGGCCAGCTGTGCATTGAAAACGCTGTCTTCCACGGCGTACATGAAAACCAGCGAATACAGCCCGAACACCGTGGCAATGAGCAGGGTGAAGGACGTAAACGCGACGACCAGGCGGCGGCGCAGGCGCTGGATCGGCCGCCGCTTCATGGCGAGACCTCCAGCCGGAAGCCGACGCCGTGCACGGTGCGCAGCATCTCACCGTCGAATGGCCGGTCCAGTACCTGGCGCAGCAGGTACAGATGCGAGCGCAGCGGATCGGAGGGGGGCGCTTCATCTCCCCACAGGCGTTGCACCAGTTCGCTGCGGGTGACGGTGCGTGGCCAGGCTTCGGCCAGTGCCAGCAGGATGCGCTGTGGAACCTGCTGCAGCTCCAGCGCCGTGCCCGCGCGCCAGGCCTGGCCGCTGCGCCGGTCGATGCTCAACGCACCGATCTGCAGCAGGTTCGGTTGGCCCACGCGATGGCGCCGGGCGAGGGCAAGGCAACGGGCCAGCAGCTCTGCGTCGTCGAACGGCTTGACCAGGTAGTCGTCCACGCCGGCAGCGAACCCCTGCAGCTTGTCGTCGATCGCATCGCGTGCGGTCAGCATCAACACCGGCACATGACGGTCGCTGCATTCACGCAACCGCCGGCACAAGGTGATGCCGTCAATGCCTGGTAGTCCCACATCGAGCAGCAGCACGTCCGGTGGTGTTGCCAGCGCCAGCCGCAGGCCGACCTGGCCGTCGGCGGCGAAGTCGACCTGATGGCCCTGGGCCTGCAGCAGGTCGACGATGGCCGAGGCCAGCGGCAGGTTGTCTTCGATCAACAGCAGGCGCAGGCGCTCGGCGTCCATGGTCAGGGCTGCATGCGGGCCAGGAGAGCCTTAGCTTCGTCCAGCTGCGGCTGCTTTTCCAGCAGTGCCAGCAACTGCTCGCGTGCCTGGGTCGTCCTGCCGAGGCGCCAGTGCGCATCGGCGATGGCCACGTCCAGTCGCGGTTCCTGCATGTGCGGGCGGGCCAGCTGCATGATGGCCAGTGCATCGGAGACCTGAGTGCCGTCGGCTGCACCCTGCAGCTGCACGTACCCGAGCATGCCGATCAGCTCCACATGGAAATCGGTGCTGCGCTCTGCCAGCTGCCGCGCTGCGCTGTCGTCGCGCCGCTGCAGGTGCTGCTCGACAAGGACCATGCTGCGTTCGTCACGCCAGGGCTCGCGCGCTGCAGGAGTGCGACCACTGGCACGCACGAAGGCATCGGCGAGGGCCGCGGTCGAGAACGGGTTCTGCCCGGTCAGCAGCCGGCCATCAACCACCACCTTGGGCATCATCAGCGGCGCCTCCTGCCAGTGCGCCCCAAGTTCGCGCATGCGCGGCTCCAGCTGGAAGCTGAACTCCTTCGCCCAGCGCTTGCCGAACTGGGTTTCCTCTTCCTCGGTGAAACCGGTCATCGCCCGGCCCTGCACAAGCGGGCGTCCATTGCCCAGGCGTACCTCCGCCAGTGCGGCGGGGCCGTGGCAGACGGCGGCAACGACGCCGCCCTGTTCCCAGATGCTGGCGATGGTCTGCTGCAGGGCGGTGTCGCCGGGCAGGTCGAACATCGCGCCTTTTCCGCCGATCACCAGCACGCCCTGGTAATCGGCGGCACGAAGCTGTTCTGTGGGAAGCGTGGCCGCCAGCTTGGCAACGGCCTGCTGATCGGCAAGCAGCGCGGCATTGAATGCTTCGGCAGGGTTGTACTTGTCTGCTTCCACGGCACCGCCGCGGGGGCTTGCCACGTCGATGGCAAAGCCGTTGCGCTTGAGGATCAACCAGGCTTGGGCGAACTCGTCCATCTCGAAACCCGGACGGCTCTTGCCCTGGTCGCGGCCCTCGCTGCTGACCACCAGCAGCACGCGCGGCGGCTCTGGCGGAGCGGGGGCCGCAACAACAGCCAACGGCAGCAGGACCAGCGCTAGCAGATGGCTCGGGTGGAATCGGAACATGCTCGTCTCTCCTTGGGTGTGCGGCGCAGTCTGCGCGGCAGATGTGAAGCAGACTTCAAGCACGCCGGCGGTTAACCTGAGTCCCTGTTCCCGCATCACATCGCCATGTCCATCGTCCTCACCGATTTCGCCCGCCCCCGCCTGTTCCCCCGCGTGCCGCGCGGCAACACCATCCAGGACTGCAGCGCCGAGCAGTTCGAGGCGCACCTCAACGCGCATCCGCCGTTGAAGGTGCTCGATGGCTATGCACCGTTCTGCAAACTGTTCGTGTACGAGAACTGGACCAGCACACGCTGCCTGACGGTGCCGATCACCGACGCCAACCGCCACCAGCTGCGCAGCGGCTACGAGGCGCGCAACCGCGAGGAGCTGCCGGTGCTGGTGCGCTGGTTCGAGGGCGTGGAATCGCCGCGTGCCAACTATCTGGTGGTGATCCTGTACAGCGCCGAGCAGTTGGCCAAGGAAGGCTCGCCCATTGATGCGGACTGGGGCATCGTCGGCTGCATCTACACCGCCGAACCGGAAGAAGTGCCGATGGCGCCGATCACCATGATGCGCAATGCACTGGGTGTGGAAGAGGGAGGGTCGGACGTGCCGCTGGATCGCGCGGCGTACCAGCGTGCGGTGGCGTTCTGGGAGAGCAACGCCAACTGGCGGCCGTGAGAACGCAACGTCGCCAAGCGCAGCGCGAGGCCGCCAGGTAGTGCCACGCCATGCGTGGCATCGACAGCGCGCTGGGATGTGAATTCGGGCCGGGTGCCGCGCGATACGATGCAGCCTCCATCACAGCAGGAAGCAACGATGATCAGGACGTGGATGCCGTGGGCGTTGGCACTGGGCGCCTTGCTGGGTTCATTCGACAGTTCGGCCCAGCGTTACGATGCCGCCGCCGCGTGCGGTGGATTGACAGACGCGACATCCATCCAGGATGTGGGCGTCACCGCGCTGCAGGCACGTGTCCAGCAAGGGCGCTGCACATTGCACGTGGTGGCTGTTGATGCGGACGCATTGGCGCGCCAGCAACGCATGCTGGAAGCGGTGTCGATGGCCGCATGCAAGGCCGCGTTGGAACCGCAGTCATCTGCGCAGCCGTTGTCGCTGGTGCTGCGTTTGCCTGCACGTTGCCCGCTGTCGTCCAAGACCACGTTGTTCCCTGCCGCCAACGGCAACTGGAAGCCCGGCATTCCGGAATATCCGGCTACGGCTGTCCGTGACGGATTGCAGGGCAAAGTGCGTCTGAGGGCGCTGGTGAACGAGAACGGCAGGGTTGTTGCAGCGGTAGTACGCGTGTCCAGCGGTCACGCGGTGCTGGACACGGCAGCGGCCAAGGGGGTCCGCTCGTGGACCATGCAACGCGACGTGCAACAGCCTGCACTGCCCGCCATGAGTGTGATGGAAGTGCCGGTGACCTTCGCCCTCAACGAATGATGGATGCGCCTGTCTGGCATCTGCAACCGGAACCGGCGCAACCAGCTTGGCGTAGACCCACCTTCGCGGTGGAGCCACGCCATGCGTGGCTTCAATCATCGGTCACAACGATCCACTCCCACCACGGGTAGTGGTACTCGCGATCGGTAGCGTCCCACCGAAGGCCGCAGCTTGTGCAGGCCACCCGATGCCGGTCGCCCCAGCCATCCTCGGCCACGCCCTGTTCCAGCAGCCGCACATGCCCCTGTTCGATCAGCCGGCGTGGGTTGAAGAACAGATAGTCCGGATACAGCGCGCACAGGCAGCCGCTGCGTTCACGCCAATAGCGCAGGCGGCGCAGTGCGGCTTTCAGGTGCACATCGTTGCTGACCAGCGCACCGCCGAGCTGCACGCCCTGGCAGGCCTGCTCGATCCGTTCGGCATGTGGCGCCAGTGCGTCAAGCGTAGTGGCACTGAACAACCGCGCCAGCTGGCTGCTCGCCGCGTGGATACGGCTGGCATCGCGCGACAGCAGATCCTGCAGCAGCACGTCGGCCTGCGGATCATCCAGCCGCGGTGGCGGCGATGCGGACCATGGCCAGCGCATCAACGGGGCCTGCCGATCGCGGCGTAATGGCCGCCGGTCAGGCGCAGCAGGTCGGCGGGTGCCAGCTCGACTTCCAGTCCACGCCGCCCCGCGCTGACATGCAACTGCGGCAGCGTCTGCGCGCTGGCATCAAGGAAGCTGCGCAGGCGCTTCTTCTGCCCCAGCGGACTGATGCCGCCGACCAGATAGCCGGTTGCGCGCTGCGCGGCATCGACGGCGGCCATCTCGCATTTCTTGCAGCCGGCGGCTTCGGCCAGTGCTTTCAGGTCGAGCTGGCCGGCCACCGGCACGATCGCTACCAGCAGTTCGTGGGTTTCGGTGCTGGCCAGCAGCGTCTTGAATACCTGTGCAGGGTCCAGGCCCAGCTTTTCGACGGCTTCGCCGCCGTAGGATTCGGCATGGGCGTCGTGCACGTAGCTGTGCACGGTATGGGCGATCTTCTCGCGCTTGAGCAGGTTGATGGCCGGGGTCATGGGGGAATCGTAGCGCGGCCTTTCCCTGCTGACTTGACCGAGGCTACTGCTGCATCGGCTGGTGATGGGAAGCGGCTCCCCGGCATCCCGGCGCGGGCAACTCATCACGTCCGCGATAGTCGGCAATAGATGGATCCACGTCATGCGTGGATCCACCCGATCCATCGCAGATCAGCGCGACATCGGCTGCTGCGCTTGTGCCTGTTCCTGCGCCTGCCGTTGTGTCTGTTCGGCGTTCAACGCTTCGCTCTGGCGTGTGCTGGACGGCAGGTCCTGGCCGACCGCCTGCGCAAGGTCGATGTAGGTGCGGTGCGCGGCAGGATCACCCAGTTGGCCCTGTACCGCGAACACGCCCTGGCCATCCGGGCGCGCCACCACGGTGTCCACCTGTGACATGCCGACGACCTTGGACTCGTAGGCGACCTGTCCAGCGGCATTCTCCAGCTGGCCGCGGTCATGGAACAGCGGCGAAAGCCCGCCCTGGCTGCGCTGCTGCTCAAGCGCCTCCAGTTTCTCCACCACCTGCTGGTAGCGCGGATGGTCGGCGTGCCCGGGCGTGGCCATGCTCGGTGCTGCTGCGGGCGCCGCAGGTTCGGCCTGCTGCTGGCGCTGCTGGCTTGCCGCGTCCAGCGCCCCCAGGGTGCCGTTGCCGGCTTTGCCGTCCACGGTCAGCTGGTGATCGCGCTGGAACTGCTGGACTGCCTGCAGCGTGCCCGGGCCAAAGTGACCGTCGGCCACCAGCGGTGCACCGTCCTTGCCCGTGTAGCCGAGGTCGGCCAGCTTCTGCTGCATGGCCTGCACTTCATCACCCTTTGCGCCGTTCACCAGCACGCCACTACCAGCCTGAGCACCGGGTGTGGTGGGCGAGCCGTGCGAGGGGGCATGGGTCTGGGCGATGCCCAGCTGACTCATGGCCGTGTCGAAGCGTTCATCACGGCTGGTCACGGCCGCAGGCGACTGGATGCCGTACTTGGTTGCATCGACGAAGGTCTGCACGTCGGCCCGGGTGGGGGGATCGCCGGCCTGGATGGTACCGCCCTGCAGCTTTTCCGCATTGCCGGCCAGATAGTTGATGAACTGCGGGCCCATGCTGCCGAACTGGTTGTCATAGTCGGCCATGGCCAGCTGCAGTTCCGGGTTTGCCACGATGGCATCGGCGGCGGCCGGGTTGGTCGCACGCACCTTGGTGATGGCCTCGTCGACGCGCGCGATGGCGCTGTCCAGCTTGGCGTTGGTAAGCTGATCGATGTTGGCCTGCGGAATGGCCTGCAGCTTGGCGTCGAGCGCGGCCAGCTGCTGCGTGCTCAGCCCCCCCTGCTGGGACAGCAGTTCGATGTCACCGTTGCTGAAGCCGTTGTCGCGCAGGAAACGCCTGGCCTGGGGGTTGCCGCCGACGTCGAACTGCACCAGGCCGAACGAGTAGGTGCTGGTGCCTTCCTTGGCGTACGCGAAATGGTCCAGATGGCGGGTGTTGCCGCCCAGCTCGGTGTTGAGGAACAGCGTGGACAGCTGCTCGCGGGTGAGGGTGGAATCCGTTGCCATGATGATCGTCCTTCAATGAGGAAAAAGGAGCCGGGCCTGGCCGGCGGATGTCAGCCGGCGCAGTGCTGCTGGGTGAAGCCGAGCAGCTGGCGGGTGGCCTCGGTGCCGTAGGCGGCGGGCGCCGGCTCGATGGCGAACTGTCCGACCATCTGGTTGCTGCACAGCTGCACGTTGCGCTTGCCGCTGGCCGTTTCCTGGGTGCAGTTGGCCGCAAGCTGGGCGTTGTGGCCGCCGCCGATGTTGGTAGCCGCCGTGCAGCCCAGCAGGCGGCCTTCCTGGCCGTTTTCGCCCAGCAGCGTGTTGAAGGTCGCCAGCTGGCTGTTGGGGTCGCGCAGCACCAGCATGTCCACGCACTGCTGCTGGCCGTCGGGCACTTCGCAGGCGTCCTGGTCGACCAGGCCGTCGCGCGTGGCCGACAGCACCTTGAGGCGGTCGGCAACTACCTGTTGCAGGCAGTGCGCGTCGCTGCACAGGTCGCGCGTGTGCTGGATCCAGCGCTGCTGCTCGGCCTGCAGCCTGGCCTTGCCGGCGGCATCCAGGGTCTGGCTTGCGGTGGCTTCGGCCTTGGCCAGCTCGCCTTCCTGCTTCAACAGGGCGGGGTCGTTGCAGATCAGGGCCTGCACCGGCGATGCCGAATCGGCGCAGGTGGTGCTGCCGGCGCTCGCTGCGGGGGCGCTGGTCGCCTTGCCGTCGGTGTTGGCCTGTCCGCTGGCTGCTGCAGGCGTCGTGGCCTGGGCATCGCCGGACGGCGGGGTGCAGGCGGCCAGCAGGGCCACCCAGCACAGGGTCACGAGGGGCTTGATGGCGCGGGTCATACGTTCACTGCTGCGCTGCATGTCTATCCTTTGATGTCTGCGTCCTGGCGCATGGCCTGCGGGCGGCAGGCATGGGGCGAACCATGGAACTGGGGGGCCGTCGGGGGGAACAGAGCGTAGCAAGCGACGTCGTAGGGCTCTGTGACAGGGCGCGCGGATCGGGCTGGCGGGTGCCGGAATGCAGAACGGGCGCCCGAAGGCGCCCGTCCGTGTGCATCCGTTGCTGGAGCCAGAGCCCTTTCCTGCGGAAAGGGATCCGACCCCGCGCACGGCATCAGTAGCGGTAATGATCCGGCTTGAACGGACCTTCCACCGGCACGCCGATGTAGTCGGCCTGTTCCTGGCTCAGGGTGGTCAGCTTCACGCCGATCTTCTCCAGGTGCAGGCGGGCCACTTCTTCGTCCAGCTTCTTCGGCAGCAGGTACACCTTGTTCTCGTAGCTGCCCTTGTTGGCCCACAGGTCGATCTGGGCCAGGGTCTGGTTGGCGAACGAGTTGGACATCACGAAGCTCGGGTGGCCGGTGGCGCAGCCCAGGTTCACCAGGCGGCCTTCGGCCAGCAGGAAGATCGCGTTGCCGTTCGGGAAGATGTACTTGTCCACCTGCGGCTTGATGTTGACGTGCTTCACGCCCGGGAAGGCGACCAGCGCATCGACCTGGATCTCGTTGTCGAAGTGGCCGATGTTGCAGACGATGGCCTGGTCCTTCATCGCGCTCAGGTGCTCGATGCGGATGATGTCCTTGTTGCCGGTGGTGGTGACGTACAGGTCGGCACGGCCCAGGGTCGACTCGATGGTGTTGACCTCGAAGCCTTCCATCGCCGCCTGCAGGGCGCAGATCGGGTCGATCTCGGTAACCACCACGCGCGCACCGTAGGCACGCAGCGAGGCGGCGCAGCCCTTGCCCACGTCACCGTAGCCGCAGACCACGGCGACCTTGCCGGCCAGCATCACGTCCATCGCGCGCTTGAGGCCATCGGCCAGCGACTCGCGGCAGCCGTACAGGTTGTCGAACTTGCTCTTGGTGACCGAGTCGTTGACGTTGATCGCCGGGATCAGCAGGGTGCCGGCCTGCGCCAGCTGGTACAGGCGGTGCACGCCGGTGGTGGTTTCTTCGGAAACGCCCTTCCAGTCCTTGACCACGCGACCCCAGTAACCCGGACGCTCCTTGGCCACGCGCTTGAGCAGGTTCTTGATGACCTGCTCTTCGTGCGAGGCGGCCTTTTCGTCCACCCAGGTGCTGCCGTTTTCCAGCTCGTAACCCTTGTGGATCAGCAGGGTCACGTCACCGCCGTCGTCGACCACCAGTTCCGGGCCGGTCAGGGTGCCGTCGGCCAGGGTGAAGGTCAGTGCGTCCAGGGTGCAGTCCCAGTACTCTTCCAGCGACTCGCCCTTCCAGGCGAACACGGGGGTGCCGGTGGCGGCGATCGCCGCAGCGGCATGGTCCTGGGTCGAGAAGATGTTGCACGAGGCCCAGCGCACGTCGGCGCCGATGTCCTTCAGCGTCTCGATCAGCACCGCGGTCTGGATGGTCATGTGCAGCGAACCGGTCACGCGCACGCCCTTCAGCGGCAGGGTGGCGGCGTGCTTGCGACGGATCGACATCAGGCCCGGCATCTCGTGCTCGGCGATGTCCAGTTCCTTGCGGCCCCAGTCGGCCAGGGTGATGTCGCGGATCTTGTAATCACCTTCGGTGGAGAAGGTCTTGGCAACAGCATTCATGCAGTAGCTCCGGTTGTGGGCGAGCGGATGCTCGCATCTAGCCGGGCGCCGTTGTTGCAAAGCCACCTGGCCGAGCCTGGCCGGTCTCAAGGGATCCGGTCGCAGCGCCCCTCGGCAGGGGAGGATGCCCATTATATCGCGCCTCCGCTGTGACACAGCGATGACCCAACCATCGGCAGATGGGCGGATGTGCATGGCCTGTTAAGGTCGAGGGCTTCACGCAGCGAACAGGTGGAACAATGATGAGCACGCACGCACGCCGCAACCGGCGCTTGACTGGCCTGGTCCTGTCGATGGCCCTGCTGGCGGTGGTCCCGCAGGCCTGGGCTGCGGCCCCGCAGGCGGCACAGACCCAAGCGCAGGGCGTGACCGGTTATGAGCTGCCCTCTGCCGCACTGCAGGCGGTGGTCGACGCGCCGCGGGCGCCGTCGCTGTACCTGTCCCCACGCCGCGACGTGGCCGCGCTGATGCAGATGCCGTCGCTGCCGTCGATCCAGGTGGTGGCGCAGCCGGAACTGAAGCTTGCCGGCCTGCGCATCAACCCGCGCACCTTCTCCGACAGCCGCTTCAGCTTCGGCCAGAAGCTGTGGCTGATGAACGTGGCCGACGGCAAGGAGCGGCAGATCAGCGGGCTGCCGGCCTCGCTGTCGATTGCCAGCCTGACGTGGTCGCCGGACCAGAAGTGGCTGGCCTTCAACCAGGTCGATGCCGCTACCGGCGCCAATGAGCTGTGGCTGGTGGACGTTGCCGGCGGCAGCGCCCGGCGTCTGGTCGCCGGCCTGAACACTGTCCTGGGCAGTGGCTACCAGTGGTTGCCGGACAGCCGTGGGCTGGTGGTGTTCACCCGCCCGGCCAACCTGGGTGCCGCACCGGCCGCGGATGGCATTCCGACCGGCCCGGCCGTGCAGCAGACCGGTCAGGGCGGCGGCGTGGTGTCCATCCGCACCTACCAGGATCTGCTGAAGAACGAGGCCGACGCGCGCCAGTTCGATTACTACGCCACCACCCAGCCGGTGGAGGTCAGCCTGGACGGGCAGAGCCGTGCCATCGGTGCGGCCGGCATCTTCATGGGCTTTGCGGTGTCGCCCGATGGCCGCTTTGTGCTCAGCCAGCCGGTGCAGCGCCCGTACTCCTACGTGGTGCCGGTGAGCAGCTTCCCGCGCCGCATCGAAGTGCTCGACCGCAGCACCGGCAAGCTGGTGCACACCGTGGCCGTGCGTCCGTTGGTGGAGGGCTTGCCGACCGGCAACGATGCCGAAGTGACCGGCGTGCGTGACATCAGCTGGCGCGGCGATGCCGATGCCACCCTGGTCTGGGCCGAAGCGCAGGACGGCGGCGACCCGAACAGGGAAGCCAAGGTGCGCGATGCGGTGTTAATGCAGGCCGCACCGTTCGACACGCCGCCGGTGACCCTGGCCCAGCTCGGCAGCCGTTACGCCGGCATCAGCTGGGGCCGCGGCGACCTGGCCCTGCTCAACGAATCGTGGTGGAAGACCCGCCGCAGCAAGACCTGGCTGATCGCACCGGATAACGCCAGCGCCGATGCCAGGCTGCTGTGGGACCGCGATGCGCAGGACCGTTATGCCGATCCGGGTCGTCCGCTGATGGCCAGCGATGACCGCGGCCGCTCGCTGCTGCAGACCACCGCCGATGGTGGCAGCCTGTATCTGGCCGGTGCCGGTGCATCGCCGGAAGGCGACCGTCCGTTCGTCGATCGCTTCGAGGTGGCCAGCGGCAAGGCGACGCGCCTGTTCCATTCGCAGGCACCGACCTACGCTGCGCCGGTGACGTTGCTGGATGCGCAGGCCAGTTCGCTGCTGATCAGTCGCGAAAGCCCGGATGAACCGACCAACTTCTACGTGCAGTCGCTGACCGACACCAACGCTGCACCGCGCGCGCTGACCCACTTCGCCCATCCGCTCCCGCAGTTGAAGGGCGTGCAGAAAGAGCAGATCCGCTACAAGCGCAAGGACGGCGTGGACCTGACCGCGACCCTGCTGCTGCCGCCGGGCTATGACCCCAAGCGCGATGGTCCGCGGCCGCTGCTGATGTGGGCCTACCCGGGTGAGTTCAAGAGCGCGGCGGCCGCCAGCCAGGTGACCGATTCGCCGTACCGCTTCAACGCGATCAGCTACTGGGGCCCGCAGGCGTTCCTGGCCAAGGGCTACGTGGTGCTGGCCAGCCCGTCGATGCCGATCATCGGCGAAGGCGACAAGGAACCCAACGACACCTACATCGAACAGCTGGTGGCTAATGCGCAGGCCGCGGTGGACGAGGTGGTGCGGCGTGGCGTGACCGATCGCGAGCACATCGCCATCGGTGGCCATTCCTACGGTGCGTTCATGACCGCCAACCTGCTCGCGCACACCCGCCTGTTCAAGGCCGGCATCGCCCGCAGCGGCGCCTACAACCGCACGCTGACCCCGTTTGGCTTCCAGGCCGAAGAGCGCAACTACTGGCAGGCGCAGGACGTGTACCAGAAGATGGCGCCGTTCAACTACGCCGAGCGGATCAAGGATCCGATTCTCTTCATCCATGGCGTGGACGACAACAATTCGGGCACGTTCCCGCTGCAGAGCGAGCGCATGTTCGCTGCGGTGAAGGGCTTGGGCGGCACTGCCCGACTGGTGATGCTGCCGAACGAATCGCACGCCTACCGCGCACGCGAATCGATCATGACCATGCTGGCCGAGAGCGAGCGCTGGCTGGAGCAGACCCTGGGTCCGGTGCAGCAGGGCAAGGCCAAGAAGACGCGCTGACGCGCATGACGGCGGCCCTCGCTGCGGGGGCCGCCTGTTCGGCTGCGCCGCCACCCGAGCACGGGCTCGGGCGCTACAGGGTATGGCGCGTGATGACGTCTGTAGAGCCGAGCCCACGCTCGGCTGCTTCTGCTGCGGATACGTGCAGATGAAACCATTTCCGCATCGCAGCATCGTGCGTAATCTGGTTTAGGCTTGGGGTCTGGATCCGTTGACCGAGGCCTGTGCGTCGCCGATGAACGAGTACCGCAGCAGTATCGAGTTCGCTTCCCCCGATCTTCCCCTGCGTGACGATGTGCGCCGTCTCGGTGCACTGGTCGGCGACCTGCTGGTCGAGCAGGTGTCGGCCGCTTTTCTCGATGACGTCGAGGACGTGCGTACGCGTGCGATCGCCCGCCGCGAGAACCAGGCGCCGCTGTCCGAACTGGCCGATGGCCTGGCCGGGCGTGCGCCGCAGCAGGCCGAGACCATGGTGCGTGCGTTCAGCACCTACTTCCAGGTGGTCAACATCGCCGAGCGCGTGCATCGCATCCGCCGACGCCGCGACTACCAGCGCGCCGTTGCCGCCGCACCACAACCCGATGGCCTGCAGGATGCCCTGCAGCACCTGAAGGCGCAGGGCGTTGGCCTGGACGAGCTGGCGCAGTGGCTGCCACGCATCGATATCGAGCCGGTGTTCACCGCGCACCCGACCGAGGCCGTGCGCCGCGCGCTGCTGGAAAAAGAGCAGCTGATGGTGGCCAGCCTGGTCGACAACCTCGACGGCCAACGCACCCCCGGTGAGGCCGCCGCCGACGCCGCGCGCTTCCGCATGGCGTTGACCGCATCGTGGCAGACCACCGATTCCTCACCGGTGCGTCCGACCGTGGATGACGAGCGCGAGCACGTCGGCTTCTATCTGGTGCAGGTGCTGTACCGGGTGATTCCGGTGCTGTACGAATCGCTGCAGCAGGCACTGCGCGATACCTATGGCGAAGAGCTGCCGTTGCCACGCCTGCTGCATTTCGGCACGTGGGTGGGTGGCGACATGGACGGCAATCCCAATGTGGATGCGCACACCATCCGCAACACGCTGGATGCACAGCGCGTTGCCGTGTTGGGCCAGTACCAGAAGGAGCTGCTGCAGCTGGCCAGCCTGCTCAGCCAATCCACCGAACGGGTGGGGGTGAGCGATGCACTGCAGGCGCGTGTTGCGCATTACCAGCAGTTGCTGCCGCAGGTGCAGTCGCGGCCACGCCATGCCGACATGCCGTATCGGTTGCTCAACGACCGCATGCGCGCGCGCCTGCAGGCCACGCTGGATGATGCCGACGGCGCCTATGCCGGCCCCGACGAGCTGATCGATGACCTGCAGCTGATCCTCGACAGCCTGCGCGCGAACCGTGGCGAACATGCCGGCGGCTTCGCCGTGCAGCGCCTGCTGTGGCGGGTGAAGACCTTCGGCTTCCATCTGGCGCGGCTGGATGTGCGCCAGGAATCGAGCGTGCATGCGCGCGCGCTGGCGGCGGTGCTGGGCGGCGACGCAGCATGGGATGCGTTGGATGCAGCTGGACGCGCGCGCCTGCTGGCGCCACATGCCAGTGGTGAAACACCCTTGCCCGCTGGCGATGATGAGGGCAGCCAGCGCTTGGATGCGGTGTTTGCCGCATTGGCCGATGCGCGTGCGCGGCATGGTGGCGACGCGCTGGGCAGCTACATCATCTCGATGGCGCACGACCGTGGCGATGTGCTGGCAGTGCTCGCGCTGGCGCGCCGTGGTGGGTTGGTCGATGACGCCGGCAGCGTGCCGCTGGATATCGCGCCGCTGTTCGAGACAGTGGACGATCTCAAGCGCGGCACCGCGACGCTGCGTGACCTGCTGGCCGATCCGGTGTACCGCGCGCATCTGCGTGCACGTGATGATGTGCAGATGGTGATGCTGGGTTATTCGGACAGCAGCAAGGACGGTGGCATTGCCGCCTCGCGCTGGGGCCTGCAACGCGCGCAGGTTGAGCTGCTGGAGGTGGCTGCCGAAGCGGGCCTGCGCCTGACCTTCTTCCATGGCCGCGGCGGTTCGATCAGCCGTGGTGGCGGCAAGACCACGCATGCGGTCGATGCCTCGCCACGCGGCAGCATCGATGGCCGCCTGCGGGTGACCGAACAGGGCGAAGTGATCCACCGCAAGTACGGCATCCGCGCGCTGGCGCTGCGTTCGCTGGAGCAGGCCACCGGTGCGGTACTGCGCGCCAGCCTGCGCCCGCGCGCCGCCGAGCCGCGCGAGGACGCATGGCGGCCGGTGATGGACGTGGTCGCCGGTTCCAGCAGCGAAGTCTATCGGGCGTTCGTCGGCCAGCCACGTTTCATGGATTACTTCCGCACCGCTACGCCGATCGATGTGATCGAACGGATGACACTGGGGTCGCGGCCTTCGCGCCGGCTCGGCCAGGATGCGGCATTGACCAACCTGCGTGCGATTCCGTGGGTGTTCGCCTGGAGCCAGGCGCGCGCGGTGATTCCGGGCTGGTATGGCGTCGGCAGCGGCCTGCAGGCGGCGGTGGACGCCGGCCATGAAGCCACGCTGCGTGAAATGGCGCGGGACTGGCCGTTCTTCCGCACGTTCCTGGATGACATCGCGATGGTGCTGTCCAAGGGCGATATCACCATCGCCGAACAGTTCTCGCGCCTGTCAGGCGAGCTGCACGACGCGTTCTTCCCGCAGGTTGAACGCGAACTGGAACTGACCCGGCACTGGCTGCTGGCGCTGATGGAGCAGCAGACCCTGTTGGACCACGACGCGCGGCTGGCGCTGTCGATCCGCCTGCGCAATCCCTATGTGGACCCGATCAGCGTGCTGCAGGTGGACCTGCTGCAGCGCTGGCGCGGAAGCGGGCGCGAGGACGATGACCTGCTGCGTGCGCTGGTGGCCTGCGTGAATGGTGTTTCGCAGGGCGTGCAGAACACCGGGTGAGCCGCTGTGGTAGTGCCGGCCGCTGGCCGGCAACCTTGCATCTGTTTCCGAGCATCAGGAGGTTGCCGGCCAGCGGCCGGCACTACCGGGTTTGAGATCATTCTTCCGGCGACGGCGGATTCGACGCCAGCAGTTCCAGGTGCCGCTGCTCCATTTCCTGGCGCAGCTGGCGGCGGATCAATGCTGCGGCCTGGCGGCGCTTCTCGTCCGAACTGGCCGGCTGCAGTGATGGAACCGGCGTCGGCCGGCCTTCCTCGTCCACCGCCACCATGGTGAAGAAGCAGCTGTTGGCGTGGCGCACGCTGCGCTTGAGGATGTCCTCGGCCACCACCTTGACGCCGATTTCCATCGACGAGGTGCCGGTGTAGTTCACCGAGGCCAGGAAGGTGACCAGTTCGCCGACCGCGATCGGCTGGCGGAACACCACCTGGTCCACCGACAGGGTGACCACGTAGCGGCCGGCATAGCGGCTGGCGCAGGCATAGGCGACCTGGTCGAGCAGGCGCAGGATCGCACCGCCGTGGACCTTGCCGGAGAAGTTGGCCATTTCCGGCGACATCAGCACGGTCATGGACAGCTGGTGGGATTTGAGTTCGGTCGACATGGAGCGATTGTATCGGCGTGGCGTGGCTCGTGTAGAGCCGAGCCCATGCTCGGCTGCTCTTGGCGCAGACAAAAAGAAAGCCGAACATGGGCTCGGCTCTACAGGAAGCAGAAGGGCCGCTTTCGCGGCCCTTCGTCTGTCTTACTTCAGCTTCGCATCGGCGCGCAGGGCGGCGGCGCGATCGGTCTTCTCCCAGGAGAAGGCCGTGGCGTTGACGGTCTCGCCTTCGCCGTTGATGTAGCTGAACTCCTTCGGCTTGCGGCCGAAGTGGCCGTAGGCCGCGGTCTGCTGGTACATCGGGTGGATCAGGTCCAGCATCTTGATGATGCCGTACGGGCGCAGGTCGAAGTGCTTGCGGATCAGCTTCTCGATCTTGTCGTCGCTGATCTTGCCGGTGCCGAAGGTGGTGACCGAGATCGAGGTCGGCTCAGCCACGCCGATGGCGTAGGAGACCTGCACTTCGCAACGGTCGGCCAGGCCGGCGGCAACCACGTTCTTGGCAACGTAGCGGGCAGCGTAGGCGGCCGAACGGTCGACCTTGGACGGGTCCTTGCCGGAGAACGCGCCACCACCGTGACGGGCCCAGCCGCCGTAGGTGTCGACGATGATCTTGCGGCCGGTCAGACCGCAGTCGCCCACCGGGCCGCCGATCTCGAACTTGCCGGTCGGGTTGATGTGGAACTTGGTGCCCTTGTGCAGCCACTTGGCCGGCAGCACCGGCTTGATGATCTCTTCGCGGACGGCCTCGATGAGGTCCTTCTGCTTGATGCCCGGGGCGTGCTGGGTCGACAGGACCACCGCGTCGATGGCCGAGACCACGCCGTTTTCATAGCGCAGGGTGACCTGGCTCTTGGCATCCGGACGCAGCCAGGACAGCGGCGAGTTGCGCTTCTTGCGGATCTTGGCCTGCTGCTCGACCAGGCGGTGCGACAGGTGGATCGCCGCCGGCATGTAGCTGTCGGTTTCGTTGGTGGCATAGCCGAACATCAGGCCCTGGTCGCCAGCGCCCATTTCTTCCGGCTTCTTGCGGTCAACGCCCTGGGCGATGTGCGGGGACTGCTTGCCGATCAGGTTCAGCACGCCGCAGGTGGCGCCGTCGAAGCCGACTTCGGAGCTGTCATAGCCGATGTCCACGATGACCTTGCGGGTCAGCGCTTCCAGGTCGATCCAGGCGCTGGTGGTGATCTCGCCGGCAACGATGGCAACGCCGGTCTTGACCATGGTCTCGCAGGCCACACGGGCGCGCTGGTCCTGGGTCAGGATCGCGTCCAGCACCGCATCGGAGATCTGGTCGGCAACCTTGTCCGGATGGCCTTCAGAGACCGACTCGGAGGTGAAGAGGTAGCTGGACATCAGGCTTAATATCCTTTGATTCGGATGGAAAGATGGGCGCGAATGATACACGGGGTGCGCCGCCTGTGCATTGTGAACCCGTATGGGTTGCCGGTGGTTAAGGTGTTGTGCCCGGCAGGGCAAGGCCTGGCGGGCATTGCGGGGGCATCGTGCACAGGCAGTGTTCCACTGGCGTGACCATTGCCGCCCCCCGCCGGGCCCGGATGGGCCGGTGCAGGCGCCGTCATCATTCTGCCGCCAAACCGCCATCTGGCTGCCGCGTCCTGGGCGCAGGCTCTCGGCCAACCCGGCCGCCGGGCAGGAGTGGACACGCCATGCAGGAACTCGAACAGCGTCTGCAGCAACGCTATCCCGACTGGTTCCATGGCCGTCGCGGCCAACTGGCCCGGCCCCTGCTGCGCAGCGTCGGACGCTGGTCGCGGCTGGACCGGATCGAGGAGTTCCTGCGCCGCAATGCCAACGTGCGCGGTTTCGACTTTGTCGCCGCCGGACTGGATTTCATCGAGGGCCGCTACCACGTGGACTCCGCCGCGCTGGCGCGGATTCCGGCCGCCGGCCGCCTGTTGATCGTGGCCAATCACCCTTCCGGTGCGCTGGATGCCTTGGCCCTGCTGGATGCAGTCGGCCGCATCCGCCGCGACGTACGCATCGTGGCCAACGATCTGCTGGGCGCGATCGGGCCGCTGCAGGACCTGCTGCTGCCGGTGCGCATCCTCGGTGGCAAGGTCCAGCGCACCAGCCTGCAGGCGGTGGAGCAGGCGCTGGCGGCCGAGCAGTGCGTGATCGTGTTCCCGGCCGGCGAGGTCTCGCGGTTGTCGCTGCTCGGCATCCGCGATGGTCGCTGGCAGCGGGGGTTTGTCCGCTTTGCCCGTGCCGCCGCCGCACCGGTGCTGCCGGTGCGGGTGGAAGCGCGCAACTCCGCGCTGTTCTACGGCGCTTCGACCCTGTTCAAGCCGGCCGGTACAGCATTGCTGGCACGCGAGATGTTCGCCCGCCGTGGCCGGCCACTGCGGCTGCGCATCGGCGAACCGATGCAGTTGGGGCAGGGTGACCCCGGCGCGCAGCTGCTGGCGGTGCGCCGCGCGGTGTACGCCCTGGGGCGCACTACGCCGGTCGCCGAAGGCTGCCCTGCAGGGCCCGAGCCGCTGGCCGCCCCGATGCCGCCTGCACAGGTTGCCGCTGGGATTGCCGCTGCAACCCTGCTGGGGCAGACCGCCGATGGCAAACAGATCCTGCTGGCCAGCTGCGCGGCCGATTCGCCGTTGCTGCACGAGCTGGGGCGGCTGCGCGAACTGACCTTCCGCCAGGTGGGCGAGGGCACGGGGCGCAGTCGCGACCTGGACGACTTCGACCTGCACTACCAGCACATCGTGATCTGGGACGGCACCGCCCAGCGCATCGCCGGTGCCTACCGGATCATGCGTGGCGCGCAGGCGTTGGCGCGTCGGGGCCTGGCCGGACTCTACAGTGCCTCCCTGTTCCGCTATTCCGACGATGCCATTCCACGCATTGCCGAAGGCCTGGAACTGGGCCGCAGCTTCGTGGTGCCCGATTACTGGGGCAGCCGCAGCCTGGATTACCTGTGGCAGGGCATCGGCGCCTATCTGCAATGCCAGCCCGGCATCCGTTATCTGTTCGGTGCGGTGTCGATCAGCGCCGCCTTGCCCCGCGATGCGCGCGAGCAGCTGGTGGCCTATTACCAGCGTTACTACGGCGCGGCCGATGGTCGGGTGCAATCGAACCGGCCGTTCCAGTACTTCGCCGCGCCACCGTGCTTCGGCGAACTGGATGCGGCGGCCGCCTTCGACGTGCTCAAAGCCAACCTTGCCGCGCTCGGCACCGGCGTGCCCACCTTGTACCGGCAGTACACCGACCTGTGCGAACCCGGCGGTGCTCGGTTCCTGGCGTTCGGCGTCGACCCGGATTTCAGCGACTCGATCGATGGCCTGATCGAAGTCGACCTGCACGCGATCCGGCCACACAAGCGCAAACGCTACCTGCGCGATGCGGGGATGCCGGCATGAGCACGCTGGCGAACCTGGCACCGCATCGTCGTGCCGTGTTCGTCTCCGATGTGCATCTGGGGTCGCGGCATTGCCACGCCACCGAGCTTGCGCGTTTCCTCGGCACGCTGCGCTGCGAGCGCCTGTACCTGGTCGGCGACATCATCGACCTGTGGTGGATGGCACACCGGCGCGCCAACTGGCGGCAGTCGCACAGCGACGTCATTCTGGCCCTGCACGCGCTGCGACGCGCCGGTACCGAGATCATCTACATCCCCGGCAACCACGACGCTTCGTTGCGCCAGGTGTGTGGCCTGATGCTGCCGGCGATGCAGGTGCGCCGCCGCGCGATCCACACCACGGCCGATGGCCGCCGGCTGCTGGTGGCGCATGGCGACGACTATGACGGTGTCACCCACTTCGGTGGCCTGCAGGAGCGGTTTGGTGACTGGCTGTACTACCGCATCCTCACCGGCAACCATCTGTTGAACGCGGTGCGGCGTCGACTCGGAATGCGCTACTGGTCGCTGTCCGAATTCCTGAAACGGCAGAGCAGTGCGGCCGAACGCTACATCGAGCGCTTCGTGCAGGCCGGTCTGGATGATGTGCGCCGGCGTGGCCTGGATGGCATCGTCTGCGGACACATCCACCGCGCCGCACTGATCGAGCGTGACGGTCTGGTCTATGCCAATGACGGTGACTGGGTGGAGAGCCTGACCGCCCTGGCCGAGGACCACGACGGCGCATTGCGGCTGCTGGACCACAACGGGCAGACACTGGTCGAGCTGCCCGGCGCGCGGTTGTCGCAGGCGGCGTAAACCGCTCCTGTAGCGTCGAGCCATGCTCGACGGGCGTGCAAGGTGGTCCCCCTGTAGAGCCGAGCCCATGCTCGGCTGTCGTGGCGCCGAACGAAGAGCAGCCGAGCATGGGCTCAGCTCTACATACACCGGGCGCAACCCGCTAGCATCGGCCGATGGACTCATTGACCCAGATCGTTCTCGGCGGCGCCGTCGCTGCCGCCATCGCCCCGCCCGGACACCGCCGTGCCGCTCTGCTGGCCGGTGCCGCGCTCGGTACCCTGCCGGACCTGGACGCCTTGTGGCTGGGCTTTGCCGCCGCCGACCCGGTGGCGAACATGACCGACCACCGCAGTTTCAGCCATTCGCTGCTGGTGCTGCCGTGGGTAGCCGCGTTGATCTGGTGGCTGTTCAAGCGCTTCGGCAACGGCAGGGTGGCGCAGTCACCGGTGCGCTGGTTCTGGGCGATCCAGCTGGCCTTGGTCACCCACCCCGTGCTGGATGCGTTCACCGTCTACGGCACGCAGCTGTGGTGGCCGTTGCAGCCGCATCCGGCGATGGGTTCGAGTGTCTTCATCATCGATCCCGGCTACACGGTGTGGCTGCTGCTGGGCTGCGTGCTGGCCTGGTTCGGTCGGGCGCGGCCGTGGGCGGGCAAAGCGCTCGGCGTTGCCTTGCTGCTCAGCAGTGCGTACCTGGGCTGGGGGCTGATCGCCAAGGCACAGGTCGACCGTGCCGCGCAGCAGAGCCTGGCCGCGATGGGCCTGGGTGACGCGCCGCGGTTCTCGGTGCCGATGCCGTTCAATACCCTGCTCTGGCGGGTGGTGGCGATGACCCCGAATGGCTATGTGGTCGGTGACCACTCGGTGGTGGCCGACCACGCGCCGATGCGTTTCGAGGGGCATCCGTCCAACGTGCAGGCATTGCGCGAAGCAGCGGGAATTCCGGCAGTACAGCGCCTGCAGTGGTTCAACCGTGGCTTCATGCGCGCACAGGTGGTGGAGGGCCGGCTGGTGCTGAGCGACCTGCGCATGGGCCTGGAGCCGGACTACACCTTCAACTTCGCGGTGGCCGAGCAGGTTGACGGCCAGTGGCGCGCGATCGTGCCCGAGCAGCTGCGGGTGGATTACAGCAGCCCGGCCGCGCGTGCCGATGCCGGTCGCCGGTTGTCGGCCATGTGGCAGCGCATCTGGCACGAACCCGAACAGTAGATCCACGCCATGCGTGGATGGCGTATGCATCGGCGGCGGCAGCCACGCATGGATGGCCCGTACCGCAGGCCGCTCAATACACCGTTGCGCGGCCCTGCACGAACGAATAGAAGAACACCGCGTTCGGATCGTTCTGCACCAGCCGGAACTCGCGACGCATGCCCTCCACCGTTTCTTCGTCCACCGTGCCGGCCTGCAGCAGCTGATCGGCCGCCGACAGCAGCAGCTGTTCCCAGAACGCGATCATCGTCTTGCGACGTGCCGGTTCGCGGTTGTCCAGGTGGATGGTCTTGATCTCGGTGTGCACATCGCGGAAGCCGCCGGCCAGCAGCAGATTGCCCAGCTTGGCGCCGACGAACGGGTCACCGCCATGGTCGTACTGGAAGTCATTGAAGGCCATCCAGTAGCGCCAGATGTGCGGCGAATACGGATCAAGCAGGAACGAGGCATTCATCACCTCGGTGATGTACACCGGCGAGCCCGGGGCGAGTACGCGGCGTACTTCACTCAGCACGCGCGCGGGCGAGGGCACGTGTTCCAGTACCCAGCACAGGAAGGCCGCATCGAAGGTGCGCGCCTCGAACGGCAGTTCACCGGCATCAGCCTGCTGCAGCGTGTAACGGTCGCTGCACCACGGCGTGCGCGCCAGATTCTCGCGTGCGGTTTCCAGCTGGGTCTCGCTCAGGTCCACGCCGGTCACGTGCAGCTCGGGGAAGCGGCGCAGCAGGATCTCGGTCTGTGCACCCACGCCGCTGCCGACTTCCAGCAGGCGCTTTGCGCCGCTGTAATCGATCTGGCCGAAGATGCTCGATTCCAGCAGGCGCGCCTGCGTCATCAGGCGCTGCTGTTCGGTGCCGGAGAACCCGTGCAGGTAGGTCGGGGAAGAAATCGGCGGGGTCATGATGGCGGGCTCAGGCAGCAGAAGACATCGCCGGTTCCCCGGCGATCAGGCGGTCGAAATAGTCGGTGGTCAGTGCGATCTGGCTGGCCGGATCCTCGGCGCGGTTCACTACCGCGCGGAACGCGGCATTCTCCGGCCGGTCCTTGGCGTACCAGCCCAGGTGCTTGCGTGCGATGCGCACGCCCTGCGGTTCGCCATAGAAATCGTGCAGTGCGTGCAGGTGGCTGAGCAGGATGTCGCGCACTTCGTCCAGCGACGGCGGCGGCAGTTCCTCGCCAGTGGCCAGGTAATGCGCCACCTCGCGGAAGATCCACGGCCGGCCCTGTGCGGAGCGGCCGATCATCACCGCGTCCACGCCGGTCTGCTGCAGTACGAAGGCGGCCTTCTGCGGCGAATCGATATCGCCGTTGGCGATCACCGGGATGCGCAATGCGGCTTTGATCTCGCCGATCGTGGCGTACTCGGCCTGGCCGGTGTAGTGCTGGTCGCGGGTACGGCCGTGCACGGCCAGGGCGGCGATGCCACTGGCCTCGGCGATGCGGGCGATGACCGGGCCATTGCGGTGGTCGCAATCCCAGCCGGTGCGGATCTTCAGCGTCACCGGTACGTCCACCGCGTTGACCACCGCTTCCAGGATGCGCGCGACCAGCTGCTCATCGCGCATCAGCGCAGAGCCCGCCCAGGCGTTGCACACCTTCTTGGCCGGGCAGCCCATGTTGATGTCGATGATCTGCGCGCCATGGTCGACGTTGTAACGCGCCGCCTCGGCCAGCTGCTGCGGCTCGGTACCGGCGATCTGCACGCTGATCGGCGCGGGTTCACCGGCATGGTCCATGCGGTGGATCGACTTGCGCGTGTTCCAGAAGCGCGGGTCGCTGATGGTCATTTCCGAGGCGGCCAGGCCCGCGCCCAGCCGTTTGCACAGCAGGCGGAAGGGCTTGTCGGTGACGCCGGCCATGGGCGCAAGCACGACGTTGGGGGCAATGGAGTACGGGCCGATCTGCATGCGCCCATTGTAGGGCGCGGCCGGCGCCCCGGCGGGGTTGCCGGCCTGCCGGTTCAGGCCGATCCGGACCGACCTCATGCCGGACGGGCATCAACAGATGCTTGACGGTTGCTTCCGTCGCCCCCAAGGGCAGGCGATGGTGGTCGGCTGGGTGTTCCGGCAACGCGCATTCACGCATGGCGTGGATCTACTGCGGGCCCGACCCGCGCGGATGCGGCCTTCGCGCCCCGCGTCCCGGTAGATCCACGCCATGCGTGGATGGGGCCTTGCCCACGAATGTGAAAAGGCCCGGGCATCTGCATGCCCGGGCCCGATCATCATCCCCGCGGGGATGATGCGTTACTTCACTTCGGCGTCAGCCGGGGTGAAGCGCGGCATCGCCGCGGCCGCGCCTTCCTTCTCGGTCGAACGACCGGCGAACTGGTTGGCGAAGCGCACGTGGCGGGCGAACGGAGCGTCCGGCACCTGGGCGATCGAGGCCACCAGCGCACCGTTGAAGGCATCGCCGGCACCGGTGGTGTCGATCGCCTGCACCTGTTCGGCACCCACGCGGTAGTACGGCTGGGTGTCACCACGCAGGTGCTCGTCGGCATGCGACACGAACACGCCCACCGAACCCAGGGTCACCACTACCGTGCCGTTGCCGACCAGCTTGCGGCACAGCGCATGCAGGCTGGCGCCATCGAGCGCGGCGACGTCGTTGGCATCTACGCGCTCACCGACATGACGGCCGAGCAGGGCAGCGAACTCGGTCTCGTTCGGGGTAATCACATCGGCCAGCTTGAGCAGGCCGATGCTCGACGGGGCATCAGCCGGGGCGGCGTTGAGAACGGTGGTGACACCGGCCTCACGGGCCACGGCCAGCGCCGCTTCGATGGTCTGCACCGGCGATTCCAGCTGCACCAGCACCACCTTGGCGCCGGTCAGCAGGGCCTGCTGTTGCTGCACGAAGTCGGTGCTCAGCGCCGCGTTGGCACCCGGGCCGATGACGATGGTGTTGCGGCCACGGGCATCGACATAGATGCCGGCGGTGCCGGTCGGCTCGCTGCTGGCTTCGGCGATCAGCGCGAAACCATCCTGCGCGGCCAGGTCACGGGCAGTGGCACCACCTGCGTCGTCGCCCAGCGCACACAGGAAGCTGGTGTCAGCGCCGGCACGGCAGGCGGCAACGGCCTGGTTGAAGCCCTTGCCACCCGGACCGGTGCTGTAGCGGCCGGCAATGGTCGCACCCGGTGCCGGCAGCGACTCGCACCGCCACACGTGATCGACATTGAAGGAACCGACGACAACGACACTGCTGCTCATAGGGAATCTTTTCTCAAACAAGGGTTCAGCTGAAATGCGTCAGCACGCCGGCGATGGTAGCCGTCATGAAGGTTGCGATGGTACCGCCCAGCACCGCGCGCAGGCCGAACTTGGCTAGATCGTGGCGACGTTCCGGTGCCAGACCGCCGATGCCGCCGATCTGGATCGCAATCGAACTGAAATTGGCGAAGCCGCACAGGGCATAGGTGGCGATCAGGCGACCTTCTTCGGACAGGCTCATGCCTGGAACCTGGCCGTTCACGATACGCGACAGTTCGGTGTAGGCGACGAACTCGTTGATCACGACCTTCTGGCCGATCAGCGAACCGACGGTGGTGGCGTCGGCCCACGGGGTGCCGATCACCCAGGCGATCGGTGCCAGCACGTAGCCGAAGATGGTCGACAGGTCGGTCGGCTTGCCGATCGCAGCCGCCAGGCCGGTGACTTCACCGAGCCAGGTCAGCGGTGCATTGAGCAGCGCGATCAGGGCGATGAAGGCCAGCAGCATCGCACCGATGTTCAGTGCCAGCTTCAGGCCATCACCGGCACCGGCAGCAGCCGCGTCGATGATGTTGCTGGAGGTCTTCTCCACTTCCATCTTGACCGTACCGCGGGTCAGCGGGGTGCCGGTTTCCGGAATCAGCAGCTTGGCCACGACCAGGGTGGCCGGGGCCGCCATGATGCTGGCCGCCAGCAGATGCTTGGCGTAGAACGCCTGCTGCACCGGATCGCCGCCGCCGAGCATGCCCACGTACGCGGCAAGCACGCCGCCGGCGATATGGGCCATGCCGCCGATCATCATCGTCAGCAGCTCGGACTGGGTCATCTTGGCGATGTACGGACGCACCGTCAGCGGTGCCTCGGTCTGGCCGATGAACACGCTGGCGCAGACGCTGGTGGTTTCCGCACCGGACACGCGCATCACCTTGGTGATCGACCAGGCCATCACCCGCACGATCGCCTGCATGACGTTGAGGTGGTACATGACCCCCATCAGCGCCGAGAAGAAGATGATCGTCGGCAGCACCTGGAAGGCGAAGATGAAACCGTAGTTCTTGGTGTCCATCAACGAGCCGAAGATGAAGCTTGAACCCTCGTTGACGAAGCTCAGCACCTTCACGAAGCCCTGGCCCAGCGCATCGAACACGTCGCGCCCGCCCGGTACCAGGATCACCAGTGCCGCAAATGCGATCTGCAGGGAGATGCCGGTGGCGACCAGCTTCCAGTCCACCGCGCGCTTGTTGTTGGAAAACAGCCAGGTGATGCCGATCAGCACCGCCAAACCGAACAGGCCGAAGCCGATCCTGCCCAAACCTTCGACCATCTGAGTGACTCCCCTGGGGCGTCGCGAAAAACGGGAAGCCTAGTGCAGGGCAGGGGCCGGAGCAAGGAAAAGCGGTCTGCACGCGGCCATCGGCTCCGATCAGGCCAGCAACAGCAAGGGGTTGCGCCTGCCGGGACAGGTAGAATGGTGGCTTGATCCCGGCCCGTATGCGGGCCCGCAGCAGGAGAATCGCATGCTCTACCGTCGCCTTGGCTCCACCGGCCTGCCGATGTCCGCCCTGTCCTTCGGCGCCTGGGTGACCTTCGGCGACCAGGTGCCACGCGATGAGGCGCGCAACCTGGTGGCGGCGGCCTGGGACCATGGCATCAACTTCTTCGACAACGCCGAGGGCTATGCCAACGGCCGCGCCGAGCAGGTGATGGGCGATGTGATTGCCGACCTGCGCCTGCCGCGCGATGGTTTCTGCGTGTCGAGCAAGGTGTTCTTCGGCAGTGCCCAGGACCCGCGGCCGACCCAGCGTGGCCTGTCGCGCAAGCATGTGACCGACGCCTGCCATGCTGCGCTCAAGCGCCTGCGGGTGGAGTACCTGGACCTTTATTACTGTCATCGTCCGGATCCGGACGCTCCGATCGCTGAAACGGTGCATGCCATGGACACCCTGGTCAGGCAGGGCAAGGTGCTGTACTGGGGCACGTCGGAATGGTCGGCCAACCAGATCCAGGAAGCGGTGGACATCGCCGCGCGCCACAACCTGCAGGCACCGTCGATGGAGCAGCCGCAGTACAACCTGCTGCATCGGGAGCGGGTGGAAGTGGAGTACGCGCCGCTGTATGCCACCGCCGGGCTGGGCACCACGATCTTCTCGCCGCTGGCCTCGGGCCTGCTGAGCGGCAAGTACGACGACGGCGTCCCGGCCGATGCACGCCTGGGACGCGAGGGCATGGGCTGGCTGCAGGACCTGGTGCTGGGCGACAACGCCGATGCGCGCCTGGCCCGGGTGCGTCGCTTCAGTGCCGTGGCGCGCGACCTGGGCCACGCCCCGGCCAGCCTGGCCATCGCCTGGTGCCTGCGCAATCCGAACGTGTCCAGTGTGATCCTCGGCGCCAGCCGGGTCAGCCAGCTGCTGCAGAACCTGCAGGCGCTGGACGTGCTGGCGCAGGTGGACGACGCCGGCTGGGCTCAGGTGGAAGCCGTATTCGCCTGAGGGCCGAGGACAGGTTGTAGGGCCGAGCCCACGCTCGGCCGGCCTTACCGCGCCCAATTGCACCTATTGCAATAGGCAAAGGCTATCGAAATTGAAATTTCGATCATTAATTCCATCAATTAAGTTGAGAATGATTGTTGATTGTCAACTGAGAATCATTATCATTTAACTCGTCCCTCGCACGAGTCCAGATGCTCATGAATGCTCAACCTGTACTGCTGCGCCCCGAAACGCTGACCCTCCGCGACCGCCCGGTTCGTGTCGTGCCGCCGGAAGAGGTCATCGACAGCGAAGCCCTGCTCAAGGGCCGTCGTGAAATCCTGATCCAGCACGGTGACCGTTTCTACCGGCTGCGTCATACCAGCAACGACAAGCTGATCCTGACCAAGTAACGCGGTCTGGTCGCCCGCCTCCCTCCCTCCTGTCGGCAGCGCCGACAGGGTGGGCGACCCGTCCGCTCCTGCTCTCTCCCCCTCGGTCTACCGTTCATGCCTGCTTGGTGTGGCGGTGGCCGGGGGTTCCCCTGCCTGACCGAATGATGCCGATGACCCGCCCGACCGCCCTTTCCATTGCCCTGTGGATGGCCCTGCCGCTGTCCGCCCATGCTGCTGCCGATGCCGCGCCCGACGCGCGCGAGTTCGATCGGGTGCAGGTCACCGCCACCCGCACCGAGCGGGCAGTGAGCGATGTCGCGGCCACCGTCGATGTGATCGACCGCGAGCAGATGGACCGGCATCTGGTGCAGGACATCAAGGATCTGGTGCGCTACGAGCCGGGCCTGTCGGTCACCCGCAATGCCACCCGCTTCGGCCTCGACGGTTTCCGCATCCGTGGCCTGGACGGCAACCGCGTGCGCATCCAGACCGACGGCATCGTGATGCCGACCCGCTTCGACATCGGCGCGTTCTCCAGCGCCAATCGCAACTTCACCGACCTCGACACGCTCAAGCGCGTGGAGATCGTGCGCGGACCGGCCAGCTCGCTGTACGGCTCGGACGCACTGGGTGGTGTGGTCGCCTTCGTCACCAAGGATCCGGCCGATTACCTGAAGGACGGCAAGGACAGCTACTTCGGCCTGAAGTTCGGCTACGACGGTGAGTGGAAGGGCCTGCTTGGCGGTGCCACTGCTGCCTTTGGTGGCGAGCACTGGAGCGGCCTGGTCAACGTCAACCACCACCAAGGCCAGGAAACGGACAACAAGGGCACGGTGCGCAGCGACGACCGCACCCGCACTGCCGCCAACCCGCAGGACCGCGACGGTCGCAGTCTGCTCAGCAAGCTGGTCTACGCGCCGAGCGCGGACCAGCGCTTCCGCTTGACGGTGGAAGGCAACGAAGACACCACCGACACCAACGTACTGTCGTCGGTCGGCGTCAACTCGGCCACCGGCATGAAGGCGCACGACACGCAGAAGCGGGGTCGTGTGTCGTTCGCTCACGAGATGGATGCGCTGGACCAGCCGTTCGCCGACAGCATGCACTGGCAGGTGTACGCGCAGAACAGCGAAACCCGGCAGCAGACCGACGAGACCCGCACCGACGGCAGCCGCCGCCACCGCGTTTTCTCCTTCGACCAGCATGCCTATGGCCTGCAGGCGCAGTTCAACAAGGCCTTCAGCACCGGCGCGGTCGAGCACGCGCTGACGTACGGCCTCGAAGGCACCCGTACCGAAATCCGCCAGAAGCGCGACGGCTACCAGGTCAGCAAGGCCGGCGTGGTCAGCAAGGCCATCGTCCCCGATGTGTTCCCGGTGCGTGACTTCCCGATCAGCAAGACCACCGAACTGGGTCTGTACGCCCAGGACGAGATGCGCTTTGCCGATGGCCGGCTGTCGCTGGTGCCGGGCGTGCGCGTCGATCGCTACGAGCTGAAGCCGGAAGTGGACAGCATCTTTGCCGAGGACAATCCGACCACGGCCGTGGCGCAGCTGAAGAAGACCAGCGTGTCGCCAAAGCTGGGCATGGTCTGGCGCTTCGACGACCAGTGGTCGCTGTTTGCCGGCTACGCACGTGGCTTCCGCTCGCCGCCGTACAACGACGTCAACATCGGCCTGACCAACGTCGCCTTCGGTTACACCGCCATCGCCAACCCGGACCTCAAGCCGGAAACCAGCGATGGCTACGAACTGGGCCTGCGCTTCATCGCACCGGCGGCCTACGTCAGCGTCAGCGGCTACTACAACGACTACAAGAACTTCATCGAATCCAACATCAACACCGGCCGCAATGCACAGGGTCTGATGGTGTTCCAGTCGCAGAACATCGCCGACGCTCGCATCTACGGTGCCGAAATGAAGGCCGGCATCGAGTTCGGCGAACTCAGCCCGGCGCTGAAGGGCTGGGCACTGCGCAGCGCGCTGGCGTGGTCGCGTGGTGACAACAAGACCGACGACGAACCACTGGCCTCGGTCGACCCGCTGCGCGGCACGCTGGGCCTGATGTACGACACCGACAGCTGGGGCGTCGAACTGGCTGGTACCTTCGTGCAGCGCAAGAAGCGCCTGCCGCCGCCCGCCGCGCAGACCAACCCGAACGCACCAGCGCCGTTCGTCTACCAGCCGGCAGGTTATGGCGTGCTGGACCTGATGGCGCACTGGAACTTCGCACCGGGCGCGACCTTCAACGTCGGCGTGTTCAACCTGGCCGACAAGCGCTACATCGAATGGTCCTCGATCACCCCGAGCCTGATCACCGACCGCGCGCTGAGCGATCGCTTCAGCAGCCCCGGCCGCACCTTCTCCGCCAGCCTCGCCGTTTCCTGGTGACCTCATGAGCCGAGCACTGTCCGCACGCAGGAATGACTCCACCGCCGCGCCACACAGCGCGGCCTGGCCGACCCCGGCACAGCTGGCCACGCTCGGCACCGTGTTGTGCCTGTACCACGCCGACGGCAACGAGCTGGGCGGCTGGCGCCAGGCAGTGCGCGTGCATGCCTGCCAGGGCGTGGACAGCGAGGGCCTGCGCGAAAGCCTTTGCTTCCTCGATGCACGCGGCCGCTGCGTGTGGCGCCTGTACCTGTTGCCGGACAGTGATTTCCTGGCCTGGGATCGGCTGGTGGCGACGCTGCCGCCAGGCCCGGAACACGACAGCGACGCCAGCGTCGGCGAGCGACTGTGGCGGCGCCTGGCCGGCCACCTCGGCGGCCAGCGCTGGCGCCTGTGCACGCTGCGCCTGCACGCTGCCGACGAGGGGCGGACCCTGGCCGCCAGCCTGTCCACGTTGTCGTCGCTCGGCGCGGCCACCGCGCGACGCATCGCCCGCCTGGAAGGCGCCGAAGGCGAACTGGCGATCGACGACTGTTGTTGTGCCGATGCCGCACGCCGCCCTGCCGCGCGCGCTCCCGGCGACCTGCCGCTGGTTCGCCTGTGACCTGATTGCGATGGATCGACTGCTGGCCAGGATGGCCTCTCCACGAAACCTGCAACCCCGAAGGAAGACCCGATGAAGTTCCAGACAGCCAGCGTGATGGTGCTGCTCGCCGCCAGTGGCGCCGCCAGCGCGCAGCCCTCCGACATCGCCCGCGACCATGACAGCATCCTGGCCATGCAGGGTGAGTACACGGTGGATTTCGCCTTCGATGAGACCGTGCTGCTGAAGCCGGGTTACGAGCGCGCACCGGCCATGCGCAGCGGCGGCAACGAAGTGGTGATCGTGGTCGAGGACAGCCCGAAGCGCATCGTCCTGCAGCACCTGCTGGTGGACAGCAAGAGCGGCCACGTGACCAAGCACTGGCGTCAGGACTGGGTGTACGAAGCGCCGAACCGTTTCGAGTTCAGCGCCGACCAGACCTGGCAGGTACGCACCATCGCGGCCGCGACCAACAAGGGGGCGTGGACCCAGTGTGTGTACGAAGTCAGCGATGCACCGCGCTACTGCGGCACCGGCACGTGGTCCTATGGCAACAACGTGCCGACCTGGACCAGCGACATCAGCTGGCGGCCGCTGCCACGCCGCGAGTACACCAAGCGCAGCGATTACAACGCGCTGGCCGTGGTCAACCGCCACACCCTGACCCCGAACGGTTGGACCCACGAGCAGTTCAACACCAAGGTGCAGCGCAACGCCGATGGCAGTCAGGTCGAAATCGCCCGCGAATTCGGCTTCAACGACTACATCAGGACCACTGAGGTCGACTTCACCCCGGCGCGTGATTACTGGAAGGCCACTGCCGGCTACTGGAGCAAGGTGCGCCAGCGTTGGGACGGCTTCCTGACCCAGGCCCCGGGCGTGCACCTGAAGACCAAGCTCGACGGCATGGCGATGATCATCCCGTTGTTCACCCAGGCCGAGGACGTGCAGGCCGGCAAGAAGGTGAAGGACAAGCAGATCGACGACGTCTTCGCCAAGTACGTGGAAAAGGCGCCGAAGGAAGGGTGATCGCTGCGGCGGGTGTCGGACGTGCACTGCACTGGTGGGTGCCGAGCTTGCTCGGCACGCTCTCCGGTGGTGATTGCACCCGGCATCCACGCATGGCGTGGATCTACTTGAGCCATCGGCACTGCATCCACGCATGGCGTGGATCTACTGGAGCCATCGGCACTGCATCCACGCATGGCGTGGATCTACTGGCATGCGCGGCGTGGATCTACTGGGGTTATCGCTGGTAGATCCACGCCATGCGTGGATGCCTTTGCTTTCACAACGGCGTCAGGCCTCGCGCAATGCCAGTGCCGGTGGCGTGTGCAGGATCCGCCGGGTACCCAACCAGCCGGCCAGCAGGCTCAGGCCAATGCCGAGTAGCCCACCCAGCAGCAGACCCGGCCACGGCGGCAGCAGCGGCAGTTCGAACACCTTCTGCGACACCGCCACGCCGATCACCGCTGCCGCGCCCACCGCCAACAGCGCCGCCAGGGCGCCCAGCGCACCGAACTCGACCAGTACCGCGCCACGCAGCTGCCGCCGCGTTGCACCCAGCGTGCGCAGCACCGCGCTGTCATAGCGCCGCTCGCCAGCCGTCGCCTGCAGCGCCGCCAGCAGCACCAGCACACCGGCCAGCAGGCTGAACACCATCACCAGCTGCACCGCCTGCGCTACCCGTTCCATCACATCGCGCACCTGCGAGATCACTGCATCCACGTCCAGCAGCGACAGGTTCGGCTGCGCACGCACCAGGGCCCCGAGACCCGCCGCCTGTCCCGCCGGCAGATGGAACGCTGACAGCAGGTTGTGCGGTGTATCGCCCACTGCGTTCGGGTTCAGCAGCACGAAGAAGTTCGGCCGGAAAGTGTTCCAGTCGGCCTTGCGCACGCTGGTGACGCTGAACTCGCGCTCCTGCTCGCCCACTGCAATGGTGATGCGGTCGCCCGGGTGCACGCCGTAGCGCTTGGCCCAGCCGATCTCCACCGAGGCCTCGGCAGCGGTGCTGTCCGGCGTCCAGAACGTGCCGTTGACCAGCGTATTGGCCGGCGGGAACGTGCTGCGCCAACTGAAGTTCAGCGGACGGTTCTCGTCATCGTCGTCGCGCTGTCCTTCGCCCTGCGGCTGATTGTCGTCGTCCGGCGTGCGGTCCACCCGCAGCGGTGGTTTGCCGTTGATTGCGATCAGGCGGCCGGTGGCCATCGGTTCGATGCTGGCATCATCCGCACCCAGGCCCTGCAGTGCGGCCAGCACGCTGTCGCGCTGCTCGGGCTGGATGTTGATCAGGAAGTAGTTCGGTGTGTCCGCGGGCAGGCGCTCGCGCCACTGCTGCAGCAGGCCGGGGCCGATCACCGCCAGCAGCAGCAGGGCGCACAGCGACAGTGACAGCCCCACCAGCTGCATCACTGCCAGCATCCGCCGCCGCGTCAGCGCGGCCAGGCCCAATCGCCAGTTGCCGTGCAGACGATGCTGCAGGCCACGCAGCAGCTGCAGCAGCAGGAACCCGACAACGCCTGCAGCGACCGCCAGCCCGGCCAGGCCACCCAGCACCCACAGGGCCAGCTTCAGATCGCCGGTGACCTGCACCGCCAGCACCAGGCTGGCCGCCAGTGCGGCCACATAGGCCAGCAGCGAGGCCGGCGGCAAGGCGGCAAACGAGCGGTTGAGCACGCGCATCGGCGGCACGCCACGCAGGCGCAGCAGCGGCGGCAGTCCGAAGCCGAACAGCAGCAACAGGCCGATCCCCGCGCCGGTCAGTGCGGGCATCGCTTCGGGCAGCGGCAGGCGTTGCGGCACCAGGCTGCCCAGCACCTGCACCAGTCCTTCCTGCGCCGCCATGCCCAGGCCGATGCCGATCGCACAGGCCGGCACGGCCAGCATCAGCAGCTGCAGGGCCAGGCCAGCGAGGATGTCGCGCTGGCGTGCGCCCAGGCAGCGCAGGATCGCCACCTGGTCGATGCGACGCAGGGCGAACCGGTTGGCAGCCAGTGCGGTGGCCACGCCAGCCAGCAGTACCGCCAGCAGCGCGCTCAGGCCGAGGAAACGACCGGCCAGATCGAAGGCCTGGCGCACCCCGCGCTGGGTATCGTTCACGCTGAGCAGGCGCATGCCCTTCACCTGCGGCAGCAGCCATTGCCGGAATGCAGCGATATCGGTGGCCGGGCCGGCGAACATCAGCCGGTAATTGATGCGGCTGCCGGGGCCGAGCAGGCCGGTGCCTTCCACATCGGCGCGGTTGACCAGCAGGGTCGGCGACAGCGTCAGCAGGTCGCCGCCGGCATCGGGCTCGGATTCGATGATGCCGGCAATGCGCAGCGTGCCTGCACCGAATTCCAGATCGTCGCCGGCCTTCAGGCCCAGCGCCTGCAGCAGGCGTGGATCGGCATAGGCCTGGCCCTTGGCCGGCATCCCGGCATCGGCGATCAGCGCGCCGCCCGGCGTAGCGCGCACGCGCAGCGCGCCACGCAGCGGATAGCCTGCTTCCACGGCCTTGATGCTGGCCATCTGGCTGGCATCGCCCTGGAACAGCACGCTGCCGAAGCTGGCCAGCCGCGTGTGCGCCAGGCCGCGTCGCTGCGCTTCGTCGGCGAACGCGGCAGGCGGGTCGTCGCGCCCGGCCACGCCGAGGTCGCCGCCGAGCATTTCCGCCGCGCTGCCGGTCAGGGCCAGGTTGACCCGGTTGACCAGCGTGCCCACTGCCGTCATCACCGCCACGCCCAGTACCAGGGCGGCGAAGACGGTCAGCAGGTCACCGGCCAGGGCTTCGCGGCGCAGCGCGCGCCACGCATGCCGCAGCAGGTTCATGCGTCTACTCCATGTTCCACCGGCTGCAGGCGGCCGTTGTCGATGCGATGGATGTACTGGCAGCGCTGTGCCAGGCGCAGGTCGTGGGTGACCAGCACCAGCGTGGTACCGCTGCCGGCGTTGAGTTCGAACAGCAGATCGCTGATGTGCTGGCCGGTGGCCTGGTCCAGCGAGCCGGTGGGTTCATCGGCGAACAGGATGCGCGGGCGGCTGACGAACGCGCGGGCGAGGGCGACACGCTGCTGCTCGCCGCCGGACAGCTGCCGCGGATAGTGGCGGGCGCGGTGCGAGAGCCCTACCGCAGCCAGCACCTCATCCACCCGCGTGCGGTCCTCGCGACCCGCCAGTTCCAGCGGCAGCGCGATGTTTTCGGCCGCCGTCAGCGCCGGCAGCAGGTGGAAGCTCTGGAACACGAAGCCGACGTCGCGTGCGCGCAGCTGTGCACGGGCTTCTTCGTCCAACGCCGTCAGATCCTGGCCCGCCAGCGTGATGCGGCCGCGGCTGGGCAGGTCCAGCCCGGCCAGCAGGCCGAGCAGGGTGGTCTTGCCGGAACCGGAGGCGCCGACGATGGCCACGCTGGTCCCTTCATGGACGGTCAGGGTGATGTTGTCCAGTATGTGGACTTCACCCTCCGGGCCATGCACGGATTTGCCGACGTGGTCGACGGCGATGGCGACGGGCGCGCTGCGGGGGGACAGGCTGTCGATGAGGAGACTCCAATGCACAAGACGGGATGGAGCCGGCAAGCCGGCGCAATGATGGTGCTGTTGCTAGGGTTGCTGCTGTTGCCGGCACTGGCGTGTGCCAAAGGTCCGGCCACCGGTACCGTGCTGGTGCTCGGTGACAGCCTCAGTGCCGCCCACAATATCCCGGCCGATGCAGGCTGGGTCAGCCTGCTGCAGCAGCGGGTCAGGCAGCAGTCGAAAACCCCGCCGCGCATCGTCAACGCCAGCATGAGCGGGGAAACCACTGCCGGCGCGCTGACCCGCCTGCCGGGCCTGCTCGGGCGGGAAAAGCCCACGGTGGTGGTGATCGCCCTCGGTGGCAACGATGCGCTGCGCGGCCTGACCCCGGCGCAGGTGCAGGGCAACCTGGAAAAAATGGTACAGGCAAGCCAGAGGGCCGGTGCCAAGGTGCTGCTGCTGGGCATCGACGTGCCGCCCAACTATGGGCCGGGCTACCGCCAGCGCCTGGCGGCGGCGTACCGCGCACTTGCCACGCAGTACAAGGTGCCGTTGTTGCCGTTCCTGCTGGAAGGCGTGGCCCTGCAGCCGGGATTGATGCAGGCCGATGGCCTGCATCCCACCGCGCAGGCGCAGCCGAAAGTGCTGGATAACGTATGGCCGCTGCTGAAACCGCTGCTGTGAGCACGCCATCTTCTTTTCATTGACGCAACTTCACATCGCGTGCACCGTCGATCGGGCATGTTTCACAAAGCTGAAGAAAGAGGGATTCTCATGCGTCAGACGAAGGAGACTTCCGGCTTGGTGCTGGTGGTCGAAGACAACCGCAATATCTCCGAGATGATCGGTGAATACCTGGAAGGCCGTGGCTTCGAGGTGGACTATGCGCAGGATGGCCTGGACGGCTACCGTCTGGCTGCCGAGAACAGCTACGACGTGGTCGTGCTGGACCTGATGCTGCCGCGGCTGGATGGCATCGAAGTGTGCCGCCGGCTGCGCAACGATGCGCGCAAGTCGACCCCGGTGCTGATGCTGACCGCGCGCGACACGCTGGATGACAAGCTCACCGGCCTTGGCTTTGGTGCCGATGATTACCTGACCAAGCCGTTTGCGATCCAGGAACTGGAAGCCCGCCTGCGAGCGCTGATCCGCCGTGAACGTCGCCAGGTCGGTTCGGAAGTGCTCAAGGTCGCCGACCTGGTGCTCGATCCGGTCAGCATGCGTGCCACGCGTGCCGGCACCGAGCTGCAGCTGTCGCCGATCGGCCTGCGCCTGCTGACCATCCTGATGCGCGAATCGCCGCGTGTGGTCACCCGCCAGGAAATCGAGCGCGAAATCTGGGGCAACGGCCTGCCTGATTCGGACACGTTGCGCAGCCATCTGTACAACCTGCGCAAGATCATCGACAAGCCGTTCGACCGGCCGCTGCTGCACACCGTGCAGAGCGCGGGCTATCGCATCGCCGATATCGCCCAGCCGATGGCCTGATCGACGTCGTGCCGGTGTTGCAGCAGAACCGGCACGGCCGTGGTCGGCAGGGAAGGGGTGAACGTTCCGGATGCCCGGTCGTCATCGTCCATGCACGATCACGGCACAGCGCGCTGTCTATAATCGCAGCGCTCTGACCGGGACACCGCAATGCCGCACGGCCTGCCGCGCAAGATCCGTATCGCCTTCATCCTGCAAGCCGTGCTGGCCAGCCTGGGTATCCTGCTGGGTGCCTGGCTGGTTTCGCTGGTGATCAAGCACAGCCTGGTCGGCGCTGCCCTGCGCGAAGAAGCGGCGTACTACTGGACGCTGCACGAGGCCTCGCCCGTGCAGTCGCCGCCCAATACCCAGAACATCCGTGGCTACCTGCTGGAACGCGGGCAGTCCAGCCTGTCACTGCCCGCCAACCTGCGCACGTTGGAACCGGGTTTCCACGAACTGCCCGACGATGATCAGCTGGTGCTGGTCGACGCCCGCGAACAGGGGCGCCTGTACCTGGTGTTCCTGCGCTCGCGCGCGGAGATGCTGGCGTTCTGGTTCGGCATCGTGCCGGTGCTGCTGACCCTGCTGGCGGTGTATGGCGCCTCCTGGATCACCTACCGTGCCTCCAAGCGCCTGGTATCACCGGTGAACTGGCTGGCGCGCCGCGTCTCGCGCTGGGATCCGGGTCATCCGGAAGCGGCCGATCTGGAACCGAACAAGCTGCCCGCAGACATGCAGGGCGAGACCCGGCAACTGGCGGCGGCGCTGCATTCGCTGGCCAACCGTGTCACTGCGCACGTGGCACGCGAGCGCAACTTCACCCGTGATGCCAGCCATGAACTGCGCACGCCGCTGACCGTCATCCGGGTGGCCAGCGACATGGCGCTGGGCGATGAAAGCCTGGAGCCGCGCCTGCGCCGCAGCCTGCAGCGCATCCAGCGTGCCGGGCGGGACATGGAAGCGGTGATCGATGCGTTCCTGATCCTGGCCCGCGAGGCCGACGTCGAGCCGCAGGTGGAACTGTTCGACGTCAACGACATCGTCCGCTACGAAGTGGACAACGCCAACGAACTGCTGGTGGGCCGGCCGCTGGCGGTGCACCTGCACAGCGATGCGGCCGTGCAGCTGCACGCACCGCCGCGGGTGCTGCAGGTGGTGGTCAGCAACCTGGTGCGCAATGCCTGCAGTTATACCGACGAAGGTCGCATCGACGTGCACGTGCACAACGACCGGGTGGTGGTAAGCGATACCGGCATCGGCATGTCCGCCGACGCACTGTCGCGTGCGTTCGAGCCGTTCTATCGTGCCGATCCCAGCCGTCCGCAGGGTACGGGCCTGGGCCTGTCGATCGTGCGTCGCCTGTGTGATCGCTTCGGCTGGAAGGTCAGTTTGACCAGCGAGCTGGGCAAGGGCACCGAGGCGACGGTGGTTTTCCGCTGAGGGCCGGGCGGCGAAGCAACAGCAACAGCGGACATTCCGTGGGATGGCGGGGCGCTGTGGGTTTGCAGGACACGCCGTAAACCCATCCATGGGGGCTCGATGGCGCCATCCATGGCGCCAACGGTCCTGCAAACCCACAGCGCCCCGCCTTCGACAGGTTCCGCGATCTGCGGTAGATCCACGCCATGCGTGGATGAGCGTCCCCGGTAGTGCCGGCCGCTGGCCGGCAACCCAGCATCACTCAGTCGCAGTTGACCTTCGGCGCCAGCGCCTTGGTCCAGATCGCATAGCCGGCGGGGGTCATGTGCAGCATGTCCTCGCGGAACAACGCGGCATCGGGCTGGCCATCGGCCCCCAGCATCGGCGTGTAGATGTCGGTGTAGCCGGTGTTGGGCAGCTTCGCCAGCGCAGCCTTGATCTTCGCGTTGGCGTCGTTGATCGCCGGCAGCAGATGCGCCCGCGACGGGCTGGGCTTGATGGAGACGTACTCCACCTTCGTCTTCGGCAGGTCGCGATGCACGCGCTGCACGAAGGCCACCACGTCGTCGCGTACCTGGGTTGCGCTGCGGCCGCTGTTGAGGTCGTTGTCGCCGGCGTAGAAGAACACCTTGCACGGCGCGTACGGCACGATGGCCTGGCCGGCATACCAGGTGCTGTCGCGCACTTCCGAACCGCCGAAGCCGCGGTTGAACACCGGTTGCCCCGGGAAGTCCTGGGCCAGGCTGTCCCACATGCGGAAGGACGAGCTGCCGATGAATTCAATGCCACCGCGCGGCGGCGGATTGGTCCGGTCAGCACTGGCGAAGGACGCCATGTCGGCGGCCCAGGCCACGTTGGAGACCTGTGCGGGTACCTGCGGCGGCGCCGGCGGGCTCAAGGCCTGGGCCAGCGGCGCGGCCAGCAGGCCAAGCAGGATCAGGCAGGTGCGGGGACGGGTCATCAGGCACTCCGGCAGGGCAGGGGGCATCCATCATAGAAGCTGGCCTGGCCCCACGCTTGGCCGCGCCGGGCCGTTCGCGGGGCCTCGCGGCGCGGCGTCCGGGGGTGCCGTGGCCGCCCTTGTGGCAAAATGGGGGCTGTCTGCCTATCCCTGTGCACCCATGATTCCCTGCCGTGCGTCTGAGCGGTCGCTGCGCCGCGCCCCTGTTGCTGGATGCTTCACCCGTGGCTGATCAGTTCGGCCACATGCCCCGCGGCCCGCGCCGTATCTTCCAGGCCGCCCGCTGGTCCTGGCAGGGCCTGCGAGCTGCCTGGCTGCATGAGTCCTCGTTCCGGCTGGAGGTCTACCTGCTGGTGCTGCTGACGCCGCTGGCGATCTGGCTGGGCCAGACACCGGTGGAGCGCGCGCTGATGATCGGCTCGATGCTGCTGGTGCTGGCGATGGAGCTGGCCAACTCGGCCATCGAGGCGGTGATCGAGCGCTATGGCGCGGAAATCCACGAACTGGCCGGCCGCGCCAAGGACATGGGCTCGGCGGCAGTGTTCGTGCTGATGATGAACGTGCTGCTGTGCTGGGCCCTGGTGCTGGTGCCGCGATTGTTCCCGGCCAGCGTCGGCTGATCCTTCTTCCTCCCCCCTTGTTGAAGACTTCCCATGTCCC
This sequence comes from Stenotrophomonas sp. 14P6.2.3, assembly GCF_057799055.1. NCBI lineage: Bacteria > Pseudomonadati > Pseudomonadota > Gammaproteobacteria > Lysobacterales > Lysobacteraceae > Stenotrophomonas > Stenotrophomonas sp. 14P6.2.3. Next base: position 51,324 of record NZ_JBYOLA010000013.1, on the reverse strand, counting down.
TTGAGCTTCTCGCCGATCCGAATGTCTGGTTGACCCTGTTCACCTTGAGCGCGCTGGAAATCGTGCTCGGCATCGACAATCTGGTGTTCATCTCCATCGCCGTCAGCAAGCTGCCCGAAGAGCGCCGCCCGTTCGCGCGCCGCCTCGGCATCGCCGTGGCCTGCATCACCCGTATCGGCCTGCTGGTGTCGCTGGCGTACCTGGCGCACATGCAGGCGAATCTGTTCACCGTGGCCGGCATGGGCATCTCCATCCGCGACCTGGTGCTGATCGTCGGTGGCCTGTTCCTGATCATCAAGGGCTGGATGGAGATCAAGGAAATGATCTCCGGTGGCGAGGACGAGGATCCGACCACCACCAAGACCTCGGCCGTGTTCGGCTACGTGATCGCGCAGATCGCGATCATCGACATCGTGTTCTCGCTGGACTCGGTGATCACCGCCGTCGGCATCGCCGACCACGTGCCGGTGATGGTCGCTGCGATCCTGCTGTCGGTGGCGGTGATGCTGCTGGCCGCCAACCCGCTGGGCCGTTTCATCGATGCCAACCCGACCGTGAAGATGCTGGCCCTGGCCTTCATCCTGCTGATCGGTGCGGTGCTGATCCTGGACGGCCTGGACGTGCACGTGCCCAAGCCCTACATCTACGCCGCGATGGGCTTCTCGGTGCTGGTGGAGTGGCTGAACCTGCTGATGCGCCGCCGCGCACGCGAACACCACGTGCCGGGTGCCGGCGACTGGTAAGCACTACCCCGAACCCCCGGCCAGCGCCGGGGGTTCTGCTTTCCGGGCGCCGCTGCGCTCGCCGAGCATGGCCCGGCGCTATCCGGATGGCCGACCTGCCCGCCACTTGTGAATCGGGATCAACACTGTTTTCCCGCGCCGAGGCTTACTCCTGGCCGGCAAAGCGCGCAGGCTACGCGCTCATTTTCCACAGGGCCTGCCCCACGCAGGCAACTCCCATGAATTCCAGAGCCGCTTTGCTGGCACTCGCCGTCGGTGCCTTCGCCATTGGCACCACCGAGTTCACCCCGATGGGCCTGTTGCCGGTCATCGCCAACGGAGTGGGGGTCAGCATTCCCACTGCCGGCATGCTGATCACCGCCTACGCGGTGGGCGTGATGCTGGGCGCGCCGGTGATGACCCTGCTGATGGGACGCTTCGGCAAGCGCACCGCGCTGATGCTGCTGATGTCGATCTTCATCGTCGGCAACGTGCTGTCGGCGCTGGCCCCGAACTACGGTCTGCTGCTGCTGTCGCGTCTGGTGACCAGCCTCAATCACGGCGCGTTCTTCGGCATCGGCGCGGTGGTCGCCGCCAGCCAGGTGCCCAAGGACAAGCAGGCGGCAGCAGTGGCAACGATGTTCATGGGCCTGACCATCGCCAACATCGGCGGCGTGCCGCTGGCGACCTGGGTCGGCCAGCAACTGGGTTGGCGTTTGGCTTTTGCCGGCACTGCCGTACTCGGCGTGGTGGCGATCACCGCCTTGGCCATGGCACTGCCGGCCTCCGCAGCGGGTGCACGCCCGGATGTCCGACGTGAACTGAAATCGATCATGCAACCGCAGGTGCTGCTGGCGATGGCGACCACGGTGCTGGGCGCAGGCGCGATGTTCACCCTCTACACCTATGTGGCGCCAGTGTTGACCGAGCTGACCGGTGCCTCGAACGCCTTCATCGCGTTGTCGCTGGCACTGATCGGTATTGGTTTCACCTTCGGTAACGGCATCGGTGGACGCATGGCCGACTGGTCGCTGGACGGCGCCACGCGCATTTTGCTGGCCATCCTGGCGGTGCTGATGTTCGTGCTGCCGCTGGCCTTCATGAGCCACGCGACCGCAGCGCTTGGCGTGTTGCTGTTCGGCGCGGCAACCTTCGCCATCGTGCCGCCGCTGCAGATCCGGGTGATGCAGGCCGCCAGCGAGGCGCCGGGACTGGCGTCGTCGATCAACGTCGGTGCGTTCAACCTCGGCAATGCACTGGGCGCGGCGCTGGGTGGTGCGGTGATCAGCCTTGGGCTGGGCTACGCGGCGATTCCGGTGGCCGGTGGCCTGCTGGCGGCGTCGGCGCTGCTGCTGGCGTGGCTGGGGCGCAGCCGCACTGCGGTGGCTGAAGCCTGCTGAGAGATGTGTTCCGGCAGGGCTGCGCCCTGCACCCGCCGAAGCGGTAGTGCCGGCCGCTGGCCGGCAACCTCAACAGCAACGGCAAAAACTGGCTATCCGTGGGATGGCGGGGTGGGTCCGGTGGCAGGGGACGGCGCAAGTACGTCCCTGTAGCCTCGGTCGCGCCATCCATGGCGCTCACGCCCCTGCCACCGGACCTACCCCGCCTTCGACAGTTTTCCGCGACCTGTCGGGACGGCGTTCTGTGCTGTTGGTAGGTGTCGACCTTGGTCGACACAAATGTCTGAAGAATCGGCTTTTGCTTTTGATTTTGATTTTTTTCTTTTGATCTCCCGCGGTGCGCAGGAAATTGTCCGTGGCCGGGAGGGTGGGTTGGCTGGGGGCGTAAGCGCCAAGGATGGCGCGCCCGAGCCTACAAGGACGTATTCACGGCGTCCCCCAGCCAACCCACCCTCCCGGCCTACCCCGATATCCAGCAAACACAACCACCGCGGAGGGGGCGGCGCTCGATGGCTGACGACGGCCGACACTCTCCACACGCCCGTTAACACCGACCATGGCATGCTCGGCGCTCAGTCCACCCGGAGCCTTGGCCATGCGCCTGTTGACCCGCCTCATTCCCCTGTTGCTGCTGGCCTCCCTGCTGTCCGGCTGCGGTTACAACGCCATCCAGCAGAAAGACGAAGCGGTCAAGGCCAGCTGGTCCGAAGTGCTCAACCAGTACAAGCGCCGTGCCGACCTGGTGCCGAACCTGGTGCAGACCGTGAAGGGTTTCGCCAGCCAGGAAGAGCGCGTGCTGACCGAGGTCACCAACGCCCGCTCGCGCGTTGGCCAGATCAACGTCAACGCCGACGATGAAGCCTCGCTCAAGCAATTCCAGCAGGCCCAGGGCGAACTCGGCAGCGCGCTGTCGCGCCTGCTGGTGGTCACCGAGAACTACCCGGTGCTCAAGTCCGACCAGAACTTCCGCGATCTGCAGGCGCAGCTGGAAGGGACCGAGAACCGCATCACCGTTGCCCGTGGCCGCTACATCCAGCAGGTGCAGGACTACAACACCTACATCCGCTCGTTCCCGCAGCTGATCACCGCCAAGATCTTCGGCTACCAGCCCAAGCCGAACTTCACCGTGGAAAACGAAGCGCAGATCTCCAACGCGCCGGCGGTTGATTTCGGCAACGCGCCGCAGCAGCAGCCAGCCCCGGCCCCGGGCCACTGACCGATGCGCCTGACCGCCACACTGCTGGCCCTGCTGTTGTGGCTGCCGTTGGGCGTGCAGGCGCAGACGCTGGCGCCGATCCCGGCGCTGGATTCGCCGGTGGTCGATACCACCGGCACTCTGGATGCCGCACAGAAGCAGGCGCTGGTGCAGCAGGCGTTGGACCTGCAGCAACGCAAGGGCAGCCAGATGCAGGTGCTGGTGGTGCCGACCACGCAGCCGGAAGACATCGCCCAGTACACCACCCGCGTGTTCGACCAGTGGCAGATCGGTCGCAAGGGCGTGGATGACGGCGTGCTGCTGGTGGTGGCCAAGGAGGATCGGCGGGTGCGCATCGAACCGGGCTATGGCCTGGAGGGCGCGATTCCCGATGCGATCGCCAACCGGGTGATCCAGGAGTACCTGGTGCCACGCTTCCGCGCCAATGACTATGCCGGTGGCATCACCGACGCCACGGCGATGCTGGTGAAGATCATCGACGGCGAACCGCTGCCGGCGCCGGTCAGCAGCCAGCAGGGACGTTCGCCCGAGGGCGGCGGCGATACCTGGTTCCTGGCGTTGTTCATCGGCGTGTTCGCCGGCAGCATCCTGCGCGGCGTCTTCTCGCGTGTACCGCGTCCGCTGCGCGGCCTGCTCGGTGGCGCCGGTGCGGCCGTTGCTGCCTTCCTGTTCACCTCCACGCTGCTGGCCAGTGGCCTGGCCGGCGTGGTTGGGCTGGTGGTGGCGATGCTGTCCGGCCATCCCGGGCGCTTCGCCGGCGGTGGTGGTTGGGGCGGAGGCAGTTGGGGTGGCGGCGGCTTCGGCGGTGGTGGTGGATTTGGTGGCGGCGGCGGTTGGGGCGGCGGTGGTGGCCGTTCCGGCGGCGGCGGCGCGTCGGGGGGCTGGTGATGATCCAGCGTCTTTGCCGGCATCTGTTTTCGCCGTCGGTACGCCGGGCGTTTCCGCCGGCCACGCTGCAGGCGATCACCGAGGCAATCGCCGCAGGCGAGCAGCGCCATGGCGGCCAGGTGATGTTCGCGGTCGAGGCCGACCTGCCGCTGCACGCGCTGTGGCACAAGGTCACCCCGCGTCAGGCCGCCGAGCATGCGTTCGCCCGCCTGCGCACCTGGGATACCGCGCACAACAACGGCGTGCTGATCTACCTGCTGCTGGCCGACCATGCCATCGAGATCGTGGCCGACCGCGGCCTGCAGGGGCGGGTCGCGCCCGAGCAATGGCAGCGGGTCTGCACCCACCTGCGTGAGGGCCTGCGCGGCTCTCAGCCGGTGGCGGCGCTGCGCGATGCCATCGACGAGGTTTCCACCCTGCTGGAAGGGCACTTTCCGGCCTCGGCGCGGTCCGATCAGGACGGCCTGCCGGACACGCCGCAGATCCTGGGCTGAAGCCCGGCAATCGCGTGACCGGGGCCGCCGCGAGGCCGCTCCCGGGCGGCGCTAGAATATCTGCATCCCTGCAAGGCGCCCTTCATGATCTATTTCCACGACATCGACCCCATCGCCCTCTCGTTGGGACCGATCAAGGTGCACTGGTACGGCATCATGTACCTGCTCGGCTTCACCGCCGCCTGGCTGCTGGGGCGCAAGCGGATCGCCGACGGGCGCCTGCCGGGCGTCGATGCCAACGGCTTCTCCGACCTGCTGTTCTACGCCATGCTCGGCGTGGTGCTGGGCGGCCGCATCGGCTACATGCTGTTCTATGCGCTGGGTGATTTCCTGCACAACCCGCTGCTGCTGTTCAAGGTGTGGGACGGCGGCATGAGCTTCCACGGTGGCCTGCTGGGCGTGATCGCCGCCTGCTGGTGGTGGTCGCGCAAGCACGCGCTGCACTTCTTCGACACCATGGATTTCATGGCGCCGCTGGTGCCGCTGGGCCTGGGTTTTGGCCGCATTGGCAACTTCATCGGTGCCGAACTGTGGGGCAAGTACACCGACGGCAGCTGGGGCGTGGTGTTCCCGTCCGGCCTGCCGGCGCCGCTGAACCAGCTTGACCACGCCACCCTGCAGTCGCAGTTCGCCAGCGGTGCGCTCAACCAGTTCGCCCGCCATCCGTCGCAGCTGTATGAAGCGCTGCTGGAAGGGCTGGTGATGTTCGTGGTGTTGTGGACAGTGTCGGCCAAGCCGCGCCATCGCTATCTCATCGGCGGCCTGTTCGCGCTGCTGTACGGCATCTTCCGCTTCGCCGTGGAGTTCGTGCGCATGCCCGACAACGGCGTCTATGTGGCGTTCGGCTGGCTGACCAAGGGCCAGATCCTGTGCGTGCCGCTGATCGCCTTCGGCCTGGTGCTGCTGGTGCTGTCGCGCCGCGCGCCGGTGCTGCAGCCGCAGCCGCTGGTGGTGGCGGAGGGCAAGGCATGAAGGCCTACCTGGACCTGCTCTCGCACGTGCTCGAACACGGCGCGGAGAAGAGCGACCGCACCGGCACCGGCACCCGCAGCGTGTTCGGCTGGCAGATGCGCTTCAACCTCAACGACGGCTTCCCGCTGGTCACCACCAAGAAGCTGCACCTGCGCTCGATCATCCACGAGCTGCTGTGGTTCCTGAAGGGCGATACCAACATCGGTTACCTCAAGGACAACCAGGTGCGCATCTGGGACGAGTGGGCCGACGACAACGGCGACCTCGGCCCGGTGTACGGCAAGCAGTGGCGCAGCTGGGCCACGGCCGACGGCGGCAGCATCGACCAGATGCAGTGGCTGGTGGACGAGATCAAGCGCAACCCGGATTCGCGGCGGCTGGTGGTCAGTGCCTGGAACGTCGGCGAGCTCTCGCAGATGGCGCTGATGCCGTGCCACAACCTGTTCCAGTTCTACGTGGTCGACGGCAAGCTCAGCTGCCAGCTGTACCAGCGCAGTGGCGACATCTTCCTCGGCGTGCCGTTCAACATCGCCAGCTACGCACTGCTGACCCATATGGTGGCGCAGGCCACTGGCCTGGGCGTGGGCGATTTCGTGCACACGCTGGGCGATGCGCACCTGTATTCGAACCACTTCGAGCAGGCCCGCGAGCAGCTGTCGCGTGAGCCGCGCGCGCTGCCGACGCTGTGGTTGAACCCGGAGGTGACCGATCTGTTCGGCTTCCAGTTCGACGACATCCGCATCGACGGCTACGATCCGCATCCGGCGATCAAGGCGCCGGTGGCGGTATGAGTACGATGAAGCTGTCGATGGTGGTAGCACTGGATCGCAATCGTGGCATCGGCCAGGGCAATGCCATGCCCTGGCACCTGCCGGACGACTTCAAGCACTTCAAGGCGCTGACCCTGGGCAAACCGATCCTGATGGGGCGCAAGACCGCCGAATCGATCGGACGGGTGCTGCCGGGGCGGACCAACCTGGTGCTGACCCGCAGCGGCCAGGTGCCGTTCAAGGGCATGCGTGCGGTGGCCTCGCTGGACGAGGCGCGGGCCATTGCCGAAGGCGAAGGTGCCAGCGAGCTGTGCATCATCGGCGGTGGTGAGATCTTCCATCAGCTGCTGGACCAGGCCAGCGACCTGTATCTGACCTGGGTGGATGCCGAAGTGCCGGCCGACACCCATTTCCCCGAGGTGGACGCGCAGGACTGGCAGGAAGCGAGCAGCGAGCCGCACCCGGCTGACGAACGCCACGCCTACGCCTTCCGCTTCGTGCATTACGTGCGCCGTTGATCGCGGAGTCCGGTAGAGCCGAGCCATGCTCGGCTGCTGTTGGCGGACACAAATCGCAGCCGAGCATGGCTCGGCTCTACAGCACCGCCTCACTCACGGCATGCGGTAGTGCCCGATGATCGCGTGCTGGAACAGCAGGTTCTCTTCCCGCGTACCACGCGCGATGTTGTGCAGCACCAGCGGCGTGCCGTCGGCCAGGCGCCGGTCGGAGACGATGCCCACGTGCAGCAGGCCGTTGCCGTTGAGCTTCCAGGCCACGATGTCGCCGGCAGCGAAGTCGCTGGCGCGCGCACTGATCGGTTGCTGCCAGCCCTGGCGATCAAACCAGCGCATCAGGTTGGGCACGCGCCGATGGTCGATGTTCCGATCCGGCCGCGACAGGCCCCACAGCGCTGGATAGGCGCTGAAATCAGCGCGCATGTCTTCGTTGACGCGGACCTGCAGGTCCAGCCCCTGCGTACGCAGGGCGCGTATCACCACGTCAGTGCATACGCCGCGATCAGCGGGCACGTCGCCAGCGGGGTAGGCCAGTACCTGATAGGCCGGGTCGTAGCGCGTGGTGACGCCGATCTGCGCGCGGGCGGCAGCGACCAGCGGTGGTGAAGGTGTCGGTGCAGGGGCGGCGGACTTGTCGGCGCCGGCGGTCGCTGGCGACGACGTGGGCTGGCAGCCGCTGGCCAGGGCCAGCGTCAGCAGCAGCACCGTCCATGGTGCGCGGTTGCCTGGCTTCATGCCGAAGGAGGCGTGCCGTTGTTGTTGCCGCCACCGCCGCCACCGCCACCGCCACCACGGCGGCGGCGCCGACGTGGACCACGGTTGCCGGGCGCACCAGCCGTTGCAGCGTTGCCGTTGCCCTGGCTGTTGTCCTTGCCTTGCCCTGCCGCGCGCTCATGTGCAGGCCGTGCAGGCGGCCGCGCGTTGGCGACCGGTGCCGGCACGTCACGTCCCGGTACCTGCACCACACGCAGTTCATCGGTGTCGAGCTGGATCGCGGTGAGCTTGCCGCCCCACACCGCGCCGGTGTCGATCGCGTGGATGCCCTGGGTGATGGTCAGGCCGAGCGCGGACCAATGGCCACAGACCACCTTCAGGTCGCGCTCGACCCGGCCCGGCACTTCGAACCAGGGATACAGCCCCTGTTCCTGGGTGCCCGGTGTGCCCTTGTCCTCGATGCCGATACGGCCGCGCGAGGTGCAGTAGCGCATGCGCGTCAGCACGTTGATGATCGCCCGCGAGCGCTCGTAGCCGGTCAGGTTCGGCGCCCAGCTGGGCTTGTCGCCGTACATGTTGCGGAACAGCTTGCGGTAGCCGGCGCCGTGCAGCTGCACTTCCACTTCGGCCGCATGCTTTTCGGCCATCTGCGTGGTCCACTTCGGCGCCAGGCCGGCATGCACCATCATCCAGCCAAGCTCACGGTCCACGTGCACCAGTTTCTGCAGGCGCAGCCAGTCCAGCAGCACGTCACGGTCTTCGGCCTGGACGATGCGCAGCAGGTCCGGGTTGACCTTGCGCTGTTCCTCTTCGGTGCGCGCACCGACGGCCAGCAGCGAAAGGTCGTGGTTGCCGAGCACCACCACGCTGTGTTCGCGCAGCGAATGCACCAGCCGCAGCGTTTCCAGCGACTGTCCGCCGCGGTTGACCAGGTCGCCGCAGAACCACAGGGTGTCCTGCGCCGGATCGAACCGGATCTTTTCCAGCAGGCGCTGGGTTACGTCATAGCAGCCTTGCAGGTCGCCGATCGCCCATACACTCATCGTTCGGCCTCCGTGTCAGTGCAGGGTGCGCGGGATGGCCAGCACGAAGGGTGCGACCGGCGCGGCGAATTCGGTGCCATCGTCGGCCACCATGTCGTAATGGCCCTGCATCGTGCCGTGCTCGGTGCCGAGCATGACACCTGAGGTGTAATGGAAGTCTTCACCCGGACGCAGGCGCGGCTGTTCGCCGATCACGCCATCGCCATCGACATGCTCGACGCGGCCGTTGGCATCGGTGATGCGCCAATGGCGTGCGACCAGGCGCGCAGCAACGCGGCCCTGGTTGTGGATGCGGATCGTATAGGCGAACGCATAGCGACCGTCTTCCGGTGCGGATTGGTCGTCGAGGAAGCGCGGTGCGACTTCGACGGAGATGGCGTAAACGTCAGCGTCTTCCATACCAGCAGTGTAATCAGGAGGCATTGGCCAAAGCGATGAATTCAGCCACGTCCAGCTGTTCGGCGCGGGCATCGGGACGCACGCCGGCGGCCACGAACTGCTCGGCGCTGACCACGTTGTTCAGGGCATTGCGCAGGGTCTTGCGGCGTTGGCCGAAGGCGGCCCTGACCACGTCGGCGAAGCGCTTGTGGTCCTTGATGTTGATGGTGGCCGGGTCACGCGGTATCAGACGCACCACGGCCGAATCGACCTTCGGTGGCGGCCTGAACGCACCCGGCGGCACCACGAACAGCGAGGTCACCTCGCAGTAGGCCTGCAGCATCACGCTGAGGCGGCCGAACACCTTGCTGCCGGGACCGGCGGCCATGCGATCGACCACTTCCTTCTGCAGCATGAAGTGCATGTCGGAAATCACCGCAGCGTGTTCCAGCGCATGGAACAGGATCGGCGAGGAAATGTTGTAGGGCAGGTTGCCGACCAGGCGGATCGGCTGGCCATCGGCAAGCTCGGTGAAGTCCACCCGCAGCACATCGCGGTTGACGATGGTCAACTCGCCCAGCGGTTCGGCGGCCGCGGTCAACGGCGCGATCAGGTCGCGGTCGAACTCGATCACCGTCATCTTCGGGTGCACGCGCAGCAGCGGCAGGGTGATCGCACCCTGGCCCGGGCCGATCTCGACCAGGCGGTCGCCGTCCCTGGGATTGACCGCCATCACGATCTTGTCGATGTAGTAGCGGTCGGCAAGGAAGTGCTGGCCGAGCTGCTTCTTGGCCGGGGCGGAAAACACCGGGCCGGAGGGGGAATGCGGGGAAGTCATGTGCTCAGTGTACGTTGCCGCGCCAGCCGCGCACACAGCGTCGTGGCGGCCTGCAGGCTGGAAGGATCGGCAACGCCGCGGCCGGCAAGATCCAGCGCGGTGCCGTGGTCCACCGCCACGCGCGGGTAGGGCAGGCCCAGGGTCAGGTTCACCGCCTGCTCGAAGCCGGAGTACTTCAGCACCGGCAGGCCCTGGTCGTGGTACATGGCCAGCACGGTGTCGAAGCCGGCCAGCTTGGCCGGCAGGAACGCGGTATCGGCCGGCAGCGGGCCGATCAGGTCCATGCCCTCGCTGCGCAGGCGCTGCAGCAGCGGGATGACCAGATCCAGTTCCTCGCGACCGAGGTGGCCGTCTTCGCCGGCATGCGGGTTCAGGCCAAGCACGGCGATGCGCGGTGCGGCCAGGCCGAACTCGCGGCGCAGCGCGGCATGCACGGTGCGCAGGGTGTGTTCCAGGCCGGGGGCGGTGATCGCATCGGCGACCTCACGCAGCGGCAGGTGGGTTGTGGCCAGGGCAACGCGGACGATGTCGTTGGCCAGCATCATCACCACCTTCACTCCGGCCTGGTCGGCCAGCAGTTCGGTGGTGCCGCTGTAGGCGATGCCGCCCTGGTTGATCACCGCCTTGTGCACCGGGCCGGTCACCACGCCGTGCAGCTCACCGGACAGGCAGGCCTGGCCAGCACCCAGCAGGGCAGCAATCACTGCGCCTGCGTTGGCAGGGTCGGTATGGCCAAAACGGCTGGGGGTGCGGTTGGCGACGGCGCGCAGGCGCAGGTCGCCGGGGACGCGGGCATGCGCGCCCTCGGGCAGCAGTTGCAGGGGCAGGTTCAGCGCGGCAGCGGCCGCGCGCAGGGTGTCCGGATCGGCGAATGCCAGCAGCCGGCAATCATCGCGCGGCTGCTGGACCAGTCGGACACACAGCTCCGGGCCGATCCCGGCGGGCTCGCCCGGTACCAGAGCGAGCTCGGGGAGCATGGCTCAGGACTGCGGAGGCGTGGCGGTATTTTCCGCCCGGTCACCGCTGCGGAAGCTGACGAAGGCTTCGCCACGCAGCTCCTGCAGGAAGCGGTTGTACTCGTCTTCCAGCTTGCGGCGACCGATGGTCTCGCGGACCTGGGCGCGCTGGTTGTCACTGCCGACATCGGTCTGGCGGGTGCCCACGCGCTGCACGATGTGCCAGCCCGCATCGGTGCGGAACGGCTGGCTGACGCCGCCGTCCTGGATGCCTGCCACCTGCTGGCCGAAGGCCGGGCCGAATGCGTCGGCCGGGAACCAGCCCAGATCGCCGCCCTGGCCCTTGCTGTTGGTGTCCTCGGACGATTCCTTGGCCACCTGCTGGAAGTCGGCACCGCCGGCAATGCGGGCGCGCAGGGTATCGATCTTGGCCTTGGCGGCCGCGTCGGACTGTGCATCGTCCACGCGCACCAGGATATGGCGGCCGTGGTACTCGGTGACGGTGTGGGTGCCTGCCGCCGCGCTGGCGTCACGCACTTCCACCAGCTTCAGCAGCTGGAAGCCGCTCGGGCCGCGGATCGGGCCAACCACTTCGCCAGCCTTCATCTGCTGCATCGTCTGTGCGAACGCCGCCGGGATTTCATCCAGGGTGCGCCAGCCAAGGTCGCCGCCTTCCAGTGCATTGGGGCTGTCGGAATAGCGCACGGCCGCCGCATTGAAGTCCAGTTCGCCCTTGTCCAGCAGCTCCTTCACGCCGTCGGCCTTCTTCTGGCCGGTGGCGATCTGCTCGGCAGTGGCGCCGTCGGGCAGGGCGACCAGGATGTGCGCCAAGTGGAATTGGTTGCCGGCATCGGCCTGCTGCTTCAGGGCCGCATCGACCTCGCCTTCGCTGACGCTGATGCGGCTCTGCGCAAAGCTCTGGCGCAGGCGCTGCACGGTGATCTCGTCACGCACCGAGGCGCGGAAATCGTTGAAATCGATGCCGTCATGGGCCAGACGCTGACGCAGGGCATCCAGGGTCGAACCGTTCTGCTGGGCGATGGCATTCATCGCCTGGGTCAGTTCCTGGTCGCCGACATGGATACCGCTGCCCTGCGCACGGGCCACCTGCAGCTTGACCAGCACCAGGCGCTCGAGCACCTGGCGGCTGAGCACGTCATCAGGGGGCAGCTGGGCCTCGCGGCCGGCGTACTGCGCCTTGATGTTGGCGATCGCACGCTGGAGCTCGCTCTGCAGGATCACGTCCTCATCGACGACAGCAGCGATGCGGTCCAACGGCTGGGCCTCCTGCGCAATGACCTGCAGGGGGGCGGACACGCTGGACACCGCCAGAAGCGATGCGAGGAGAACGGGGAAGCTCTTGGTCATGGGATCAGATTCGGATCGTAGTCATCGCGGGTCGCGCCGGTGTTGCTGGGCGGCACGAGATAGAGGTCGTCGCGGTTGTAGCCGAGGATAGCACGGCGCAAAGTGCGGTCCGTGTCCTGGCCGAGGGAGCTCAAGCCCTTGAGCACGAACTCGAGCTGGATGGAGTTGTTCATTTCGCCTTCGCGGTTGCGCACGTAGCGGCGGGCCACGGCGCGCACGGCCAGGCAGCAGCTGTCCCACTGTACGCCACCGATGATCTCCAGCGGTTCCTTGTCCTGGATCGAGTAGTAATAACGGCCCACCAGGCTCCAGCGCTCGTTCAGCGGGTACAGGAACGACAGGTCGGCCTGTTCCAGCAGGGTGCGGTCGTGCTTGTTGGCGGTGGCCGGGGCGCCGGAATTGATGCGGTAACGGTAGGTCAGGTTGACCACGCCGTCGTTGGACATCAGGTAGCGGGCACGGACGCTGGCCAGATCCTCGCGCTTGTACTTGGGATCCCACTGGTAGGTGGCGCCCAGCGTCCAGCGGTCGTTGATCATGTAGTTGCCGTCGGCGATCCAGGCCGACTTGCCCTTTTCCACCGGCGCGCCACCGGGGGTCACGGACACCCGCGATTCGTCGAAGTACTGGATCTGGCCGATGGAGGCCGAGAAGCGTTCCTTGCCGGTGGTCTGGTCGATGAAGCGGGTGCTCAGGGCCATGGTCAGCTGGTTGGCGTCGTTCTGGCGATCAGCGCCCGTATAACGCGAATCGCGGAACAGCTGGCCCCAGCTGAAGGTGAAGTCGCGGGTATCGAAGATCGGCAGCTCGTCCTGATCGCGGTAGGGCGTGCGCAGGTAGAACAGGCGCGGCTCCAGGGTCTGCAGGAACGACTTGCCACCGATCTTCGTCTCACGATCGAAGAACAGGCCGGCGTCGAGGCTGGCGATCGGCAGGCTGCGGCTGGGCGAGGTATTGCCGCGCAGCTGTTCCGGCGTGGCCGTGTTCGGATCGATGCCCTGCGAGACCAGGATGCTCCTGCGGGTGGCATCGGCCAACCCGCGGTCCAGCTCGTAGCCGGTGTAACGGTAGGCCAGGGTCGGGGTGACGTACCAGGCCGCGCCGCTGATCGGGAACGACACGTAGGGCTTCACATCCAGGCGCGAGCCGCCGTAAATGCGCTGGGTCTGGCCGTTGCGCGTGTACTGCAGGTCGGGACCGGCCTCGGCGCCGTACTTGAAGTTGATGTCGTCGTGGGTGAAGCGCACGGCCTCGGCATAGACACCGGTCTCCAGCCACGGCAGCAGCGGCTTGTCCCAGTTGAGGAACAGGCGTGGCTGCCGGTTGTAAGGCAGCGCGCTCTCGTTGAGGGTGTAGTCGGTCAGCTGCCAGCGGTCGGCCATGATGCCGGCCGTCCAGTTCTTGCCGGTGCCATACAGGCCCACGGTGCTCTGCAGGTTCGAGGCGGTGACACCTACCAGGCGGTTGGCGAAGTCTTCCACGTAGCGCTCGTCGCTGACCCAGGCCAGGTTGGCACGGGCCTGCCAGTGGCTGTCCACGTTGTGGTAGCCACCGAATATCACCTGGCCGCGATCGCGGTCGCGCAGCTTGTCGTTGGGCATGAACGCGGTGATCAGTTCGCCGCGGCCGCCTTCATAGAGGTAGCGGAACTCGTTGTCGAGCATCAGGCCGCGCCGGCTCATGTAGCGCGGGGTCAACGTGTCGTCGTAGTTCGGCGCCAGGTTGAAGTAGATCGGCTGTGCGTAATCGAAACCGTTGCGCCCGGACATGCCCAGCTGCGGGAACAGCAGGCCTGTCTTGCGCCGGTCATCGATCGGGAACTTGAAGTAGGGCGCCCACAGGATCGGCACCTTGCCGATCCGCAGTACGGCGTTGCGGGCGGTGCCGAAGCCTTCGTCGTTGTCGACTTCGATCTCCGGCGCCGTCAGCCGCCATACCGGCTGCGACGGGTCGCAGGTGGTGTAGGTGGAGCGGTGCATCTGCCCGACCGCGCCCTGCAGGTCGACTGATTCGGCTTCGCCATTGCCGCGGCGGGACACCAGCTGGTACTGGATGTCGGTGATCTTATGGGTGTCGCTTTCCTGGTTGCCCTCGGCGCGCTTGGCGACCATCCGGATCGAGGCATCCTGGTAACGGACGTTGCCGTCGGCGACGTAGTTGCCGCTTTCGGTATCGAAGCTGAGCTTGTCGGTGCCGACGAACTGGTCGCCCCGGCGCAGCGCCACATTGCCCTGGTACTGCGGCACGGTGGTGGTGCCCAGCAGCTGGTCGCCCTCGATGTCGGTGGGCTGCTGTTCGCGCGCAGCGCTGGCGGCAGCCTTGTCCTGGCCGGGCACCGGCGTCGGCGCGTCGGTGAACGCAGGGATCACGTCCGTGGCCGGGCAAAGGCCCCAGTTGAGCGGCTTGTCATCGGCCCATGCCGGAAGGCAGACGGCGATGCTCAGGGGCAGGGGAAGCAGGCGGAGGGCTCGGCGCACGCGGTTCGGATTCGGGCGAAAACGGACGGTAGCTTGCCCCATCCCTTGCATAGGGGCAATGAAGGCCTCCCCGGATTGCCGGTTCGGGTTCATCCAGGCCCGTTGCCGGAAGGCGTCGCCATCAGTGCCTGCAGATGGGCCACGCTGCACTCGGCCAGGGCCTGCAGGTCGTATCCGCCCTCCAGCATCGACACCACCCGGCCAGCGGCATGGCGGCGTGCCAGCGCGTGCAGTTCGCGGGTGATCCAGGCGAAATCGTCGGTCTCCAGCATCAGGTCGGCCTGCGGATCGCGCAGGTGGGCATCGAAGCCGGCCGAGATCAGCAGCAGCTGGGGGCGGAAGTCGTCGATCGCCGGCAGCATCTCGTCGGCCCAGACGTTGCGGAAGCGGAAGCCACCGCTGCCCGGTGGCAGCAGGATGTTCATCAGGTTGCCGGCGCCGCGGTCACGGCGCAGGCCGGACTCGGGGAACAGCCCTGCCTGATGGGTGCTGTAGTAGGACACCCGGGCGTCGTGCTGGAAGATGTCCTGGGTGCCGTTGCCGTGGTGGACATCGAAATCGACCACCGCGATCCGCTCCAGGCCGTGGCGATCGCGGGCGTAGGCGGCGGCGATGGCGATGTTGTTGAGCAGGCAGAAACCCATCGCGGTACTGCTGGTGGCATGGTGGCCGGGCGGGCGCACCGCGCAGAAGGCCAGTGGATCCTCACCCAGCATCACTGCATCGACGGCCGCGACACCTGCGCCGGCGGCATGCACCGCGGCACTGGCCGAACCCGGCGAGGTCCAGGTGTCCATGTCCAGCTGGCGCAGCGGTGCGGTCTGCGGTTGCAGCACCAGATCCAGCAGCGCGCTGTCGTGGACCCGGGTCAGTTCGCCGAACTTCGCCGGTGGCGCTTCGCGCCACTCCAGTTGGCCGGGGAAGGCCTCATGCAGCGCGTCGAGCACCACCTGCAGGCGCTGCGGGCATTCAGGATGGCCAGGGCCGGGATCGTGCAGCAGGCAGGCGGGATGGGTGAAGACCAGCATGGCGGCTCAGCGCTGGCGATGCTGTGGTTGCCACAG
The DNA here is from genome assembly GCF_057799055.1 of Stenotrophomonas sp. 14P6.2.3. Classification (NCBI taxonomy): domain Bacteria; kingdom Pseudomonadati; phylum Pseudomonadota; class Gammaproteobacteria; order Lysobacterales; family Lysobacteraceae; genus Stenotrophomonas; species Stenotrophomonas sp. 14P6.2.3. The sequence goes on along the minus strand of NZ_JBYOLA010000013.1, from coordinate 35,509 downwards.
CGCTTCGCCGTGGCCATCGGCCCGTGCCAGCACCCGGGCCAGCACGAACAGCAGGTCTGACAGCCGGTTGAGGTACTGCAGCGCTTCGCTGCGTACCGGTTCCACCCGGGCCAGGGCCACCGTGTCGCGCTCGGCGCGGCGGACCACGGTACGGGCCAGGTGGCAGCGCGCGGCGGCCTCGCCACCGGCCGGCAGGATGAATTCCTTCAGCATCGGCAGGTCGGCGTTGTAGTGGTCCAGCTGCTGTTCCAGGGCCGATACGTCGGCGGCGTGGATCGCGGCATGGCCGGGAACGCACAGTTCGGCGCCCAGATCGAACAGCTGGTGCTGCAGGTGCACGACCAGCGCGCGGATGTCCTCCGGCAGCGGCACGGCCAGCAACAGGCCGAGCGTGGCATTGGCTTCGTCGACGGTGCCATAGGAGGCAACACGCAGATCGTCCTTGCCGACCCGGCTGCCGTCACCCAGGCCGGTGCTGCCGTCGTCGCCGGTGCGGGTGTAGATGCGCGAGAGGCGATGACCCATGGCGCGGCTCAGTGATGGATGTCGCGGCGGGCCTGCAGGAGCTTGAGCACCTGCTCCACGGCCAGCTGCAGTGCGGCGGCCAGGGCCACGTAGATCGCGGTGGTGCGCAGGTAGGGGCCGAACCACTGTGCGTAGTTCTGCGCCCAGCCGGCCACGGTCGGCTCGGCCACGTTCTGGCTGGTCCAGTAGAAACCGCCCTGTGCCAGCAGATGGCACAGCGCCACCGACGCCACCAGCAGCAACGCACCCTTGCCCAGCACCGACCACTGCGCACTGCGGTAGTTGCGGCCCAGCAGCATGCCGCCGGCCCACATGGCGAAGTACGCCGGCAACAGCAGCCAGTAGCCCGGCGACACGCAGTAGTGCTGCCAGAAATCGAGGCCGCTGCTGCGGATCACGATCCAGTCGACCAGCACCGCGAACACCATCAGCAGCGGGAACGCCCAGCGGGTCCAGCGGGCGAGGTAGAAGCCGCCGATGAAGAACACGGCCCAGGAGGCGTCCGGGATTGCCGCGAAGTGATTGACGCGGGTCGCCGCCAGCAACAGCACGAGCACTGACAGGACGAAGGCGCGGGGTGCGGAGTCGGACATGGCGGTGGGGGCCGGAGCGGATTCAGGTTTCATTCTAGCCCGGCGCGACGCTGGGCGCAGGCGGGGCCGTGCCGGGCATGCAGGCGCGGCGAGCGCGTATCATGCGCCCATGAGTGAACGACATGACGTGCTGATCGTCGGTGGTGGTCTGGTGGGTGCCAGCCTGGCCATCGCCCTGGACCGGCTGGGCCGCGACGTGGGCCTGCTCGAAGCCAGTCCGGCCGGCGAGCTGCCCGCGGTGTTCGACCAGCGCAACCTCAGTTTTGCTGCCGCCACGATCAACGCGCTGACCGCGCTGGGGGTCATGCAGAAGCTGTCGATGACGCCCGGTCCGATCCGCCGCATCCATGTCAGCCGCGCCGGTGATTTCGGCCGCGTGCAGCTCGATGCAACGGATTACGACCGGCCGTGGTTCGGCCAGGTGGTGGTGGCGCGTGATTTCGGCCAGGCGCTGGAAAGCCGGCTGCAGGAGCTGCCACGACTGCGCCGCTACCGGCCGATGCGTTTCCTTGGTCTGGGCGATGTGATTGATGGTTACCGCCAGGTGCGGGTGGCCGATGACAGCGGCGAGCGCGTGCTGCTGGCGCGGCTGGTGGTCGGTGCCGACGGCACCAGCAGCGGGGTGCGCGATGCGTTGGGCATCGAAGTTGATCGCCACGATTTCCAGCAGACGCTGTTCGTAGCCCGCGTGCGCAGCCAGCGTGCGCCCGATGGCACCGCCTGGGAGCGCTTCACCGATACCGGCCCGACGGCGTTGCTGCCGCGTGGCGACCGCCATTTCGGCACCGTGCATGGCGTCGCCCGTGACCAGGCCGAAGCGGTGATGGCGCTGGACGACAGCGCGTGGCTGCAGCGCCTGCAGCAGGCCATCGGCTGGCGTGCGGGTCGCCTGCTCGACTCTGGTCCGCGCAGCGCCTATCCGCTGATCCAGGTACTGGCGCGCGCGCTGGTGGGGGAGCGCACGGTGCTGCTTGGCAATGCCGCGCAGACCATCCATCCGCTGGGTGCACAGGGCTTCAACCTCGGCCTGCGCGATGCGTTGACGTTGGCCGAGCTGCTGGAAGTGGAGGGCGACGCTGGCAGTGATGCGCTGCTGCGGTCCTACGTAGCCCGCCGCGAAGAAGATCGACGACAGACGGTGGCGTTCTCCGGTGGTCTTGCCCGCCTGACCAGCAATCCGGCGCCGCTGCTGCGCCCCCTGCGCAGCCTGGGCCTGGTGGCCGCACAGCGCGCCTCGGTGCAGTCGATGCTGGTCGGTGGTGCGATGGGCTTCCGTGGCGAGGTGCCGCGTCTGTGCCGTGGAGAAGCCGCATGAACCGGCGCGCACGCCTGGACGTGGCCATTGTGGGCGGTGGCGTGGTCGGTGCTGCCTGTGCGCTGGCCCTGGCCGATGCTGGTCTTGCAGTGGCATTGGTGGAAGGTCGTGAACCTGCGCCGTGGCAGGCCGCACAGCCGGACCTGCGGGTATTCGCCTTCGCCGCCGACAACGTGCAGTTGCTGCAGCGACTCGGCGTGTGGCCGACGATCGCGCAGGCACGCGCCTGGCCGTACCGGCGCATGCAGGTGTGGGACGCGGCCGGTGGAGACGACCTGCTGTTCGACGCGGACCGCTTCGGCCGTCGCGAACTGGGTTTCATCGTCGAGAACGGCTTGCTGCAGGATCGCCTGTGGGCGGCGTTGCCGGCCGCCGGCGTGGAGCTGCATTGCCCGGCGCGCGTGGAAGCGCTCGAACAGGACGAGCACGGTGTGCGCCTGCGCCTGGATGATGGCCGTCGCATCGAAGCCGCGCTGGCCGTGGCTGCCGACGGTGCGGAATCGACCCTGCGCGGACTGGCCGGGATCGAGGTCGAGCGCCACGATTACCAGCAGCGCGGTGTGGTCGCCTATGTGGACAGCGAGCTGCCCAACCAGGCGACGGCCTGGCAGCGCTTTCTGCCGAGCGGTCCGCTGGCGTTGCTGCCGGTGGCCGAGCATCGCAGCTCCATCGTCTGGACGTTGCCCGACGACGAGGCGGCACGCGTACTGGCCCTGGACGAAGACGCATTCAATCGTGAACTGACCCGCGCCTTCGCCGCGCGCTTGGGCGAACTGCGGCTGGCCTCGCCGCGCGCGGCGTTCCCGCTGCGCCGGCAGCTGGCCCGCCACTATGTGGCCGGTCGCGTACTGGCGCTGGGCGATGCCGCGCACGTGGTGCACCCGCTGGCCGGGCAGGGCGTCAACCTCGGCCTGCGCGACGTCGCCGCCCTGCAGCACTGGCTGGCGCCGTCGGCCGAACGGCGTGGGCAACCCCGGTTGTCGCCGCAGCGCGTGCAGCGCTGGGCGCGTGAGCGTCGCAGCGACAACCAGGTCGCCGCCTACAGCTTCGACGCGATCAACGGGCTGTTCTCCAACGACGAGATGCACCTGACCCTGGCGCGTGGCCGCGCGCTGGGCTGCGTGGGCAAGTGGCCGCCGCTGGTGCAGGCCTTCTGGAAGCGCGCCGCAGGGGTGTGACCGCTGGGTGCCAACCAAGGTTGGCAACTACCAACCACGGGTGATGCGGGCCCGCGCCGAATCGCTTCTGGTAGACGCCAACCTTGGTTGGCGCGCGTGCCCCGGATCATCCACCGGTAGCGCCGGGCCATGCCCGGCGAGCGCGCAGCGCGGTTCATGGATCCCGCCGGGCATGGCCCGGCGCTACCGCCGTCGGTAGATCCACGCCATGCGTGGATGAAGAGCACGAGGGTGGATCAATCCACCAGCCAACCGGCCAGATCGGCGCGGTCCAGCTTGCCGCGACGCTTCACGTCCAATGCGTTGAACTCGTCGGCAAGCGCCGGGTTCACCTGCGCCTCCTCACGGCTGATGAAGCCATCACCGTCCACGTCCAGCTCGGCGAAATGGATGCGGTACTGGCCGACCACGCTGGCCGGTGCCAGCGAACGCACCGTTACCGGGGTTTCGCCCAGCGGCACCACGATGTCGACGCTGCCGGTCACACGGCCGGCCGACAGCGACTGCTGGCGGACCACGCCACTGTCATCGCGCAGCGGAGCACTCTGCGCCGGCTGCGGGCGCACCGGCTGTGCCAGCGCCGGCGATGCCAGCAACGCGGTACACAGCAGCAGGGAAATGCGCGGGGTGTTCATCAGCGCAGCGGCGACGCCAGCACCGTGATTTCCTCACGGTCGTGGTACAGCTGCTTGGCACGCACCACCAGCGGCTTGCCGGCCTGGTCCTGGAACAGGTCCAGGCACAGGCGCGTTTCGTCCCAGCGCTTCTTCATCGGCAGCTTCAGGTTGAAGATCGCATGCCTGCACCAGCCCTCGCGGAACCAGGTGGCCATGCGTTCGGCGACGCGACGCGGTTGCTCGACCATGTCGCAGACCATCCAGTCCAGCGGCTGCTCCGGATGCCAATGGAAGCCATCGGCACGCAGGTGCTCGACCAGGCCGGTGTCCAGTACGTGCTGGCGCAGCGGGCCGTTGTCGATGCTCAGCACATGCACGTGCTGGCGGGTCAGCACCCAGGTCCAGCCGCCCGGTGCCGCGCCGAGGTCGGCCGCGCGCATGCCCGGGCGAACCAGCGCTTCGCGTTCTTCCGGGGCAAGCAGGGTCAGCAGTGCCTCATCCAGCTTCAATGCCGAGCGCGAGGGTGCGTCGGGCAACAGCTTCAGGCGCGGAATGCCCAACGCCCAGGGTGCACTGTCGTCCGGGTTGGCCACGCAGATGAAAGCGTGGGTGCCATCGACGAACACCACGTGCAGGCGCGGCAGGCGTGCGTTGGGTTTGTCGCTGAGTTTGCCGGCCTTGCGCAGCGCCGGGCGCAGGGCATTGCCGAACGCACGCGCCAGTCCGGACAGCGGTTTGCCAGCGTCCGAATCGGGATGCTCCACCCACAGATCACCAAAGCGCGGCGCATCGGCCAGCACTTCCAGCATCGGGGTGATGCGGTCGGCCGGGTCCAGCTGCGGCAGCTCGGCCAGCACCACCAGCTTCTGGCGGGCGAAGATCAGCTCGCGCCACGGCAGTCGCGGTGCAAGCGCCGCGGCTTCATCGCACATGAAGAGCACGTAGCCATCATTGCGCTGGGTGCGGGCGTAACCGGCAAAACCGGCAGCGCCTGCGCGGAACTGCAGTTCGCCGGCCAGCTCGGGCTCGAAGCCCTGCCGGCACAGGCACAGCAGGCCGATGCCGGTCTCAGTAACGGGCGCCATCGCTTTCCCCATAGGCACGCAGCACGCTGCGCGCCGCATCGCGGTTCAGACCCTGCACCACTTCGATGCCGCGCTTGTTGAGTTCGCCCACCCAGTCGGCCGGCAGCGGGCCTTCATCGAACGGGGTCAGTTCTTCCACGTCGGCCGAACTCGCGCCGATCAGCAGGCGGTCGATGCCGGCCCACACGGTGGCTCCGTAGCACTGGCAGCACGGCTGCGAGCTGGTGGCCAGGGTGATCGGCGACAGCACCGCGTTCAGGCGCGGGGTCTGCAGGCGCTGCTGGGCCAGCATGTAGGCCATGTTCTCGGCGTGCGCCAGCGAGGTCGAGTGCGGCATCACCCGGTTCACGCCGGCGGCGATCACCTTGTCATCCGGCCCGAACACCACGGCGCCGAACGGGCCGCCACTGGCGTGGTCGACATTCAACCGCGACAGCTCGATCGCCAGCGCGACCTTGGCCTCGTCGCCCGGATATCGACGATCCAGGTCGATCTGGTCGTGGATCCAGGCGGGAAGGGTCAGGTGGACTTGCGCGTACAGCATCGCGGGGGTGCCTCGTTGGGAGTGAAAGGAACAGGTGCAGCAGATGTCGGCGCGCAGTGTAGCGGCAGTGGCATGTACCGGGCGTGCGCGCTGGATTCAGGCCGGTGACGGTGAGCCGGTGCGGATCACCACGTACTGCTTGCGGAACTCCAGCCCCGCCTGCGGCCAGCGCGCGGCGTAGGCGCGCAGCAGCGGCAGGGCAGGGGCGAAGTCATGGCCGTTGACCCGGCAGTCGGCTTCGCACTGGCCCTGCTCGTCGCGCGACGCGAACAGGCGGATGGCCAGGAAGTGGTGGGCCTTCAGCAGGTTGTCGAAGGCGTCGATGCTCTTGGTGAACAGGCAGCAGGGGCAGGAACCGTGGTCGTCCTCGCTGCACGCGACAGCGTCGTCCAGTTCGCGGGCGCGGTAATGGGCCAGCGGCCCCAGCACCACGGTGCGCTCGTGTTCTTGGCCTTCGTCGCCGGTCGGATAGGTCAGCCCCATCATCGGCAGATCCGGTGCGTCTTCGGCGCCGACGGCGGCCTGCAGGGTCGCCAGATCCACGCGCACCCAGGTGTCGAAACCGGACAGCAACGACTCCTGTTCGGTCGCGCCATTGGCGTGCTGGTACTCGAACAGGCCATCGGCGAACAGGCCGGCGTGGCGGGTCTCGATGACGGTGGAGGTCTGCCAGCCGCCATTGTCGCGTTCGTTGCTGGCGACGCTGTGTGGCGTCAGGTACAGGCCGCTGTCGAGTCGCAGGTCGTCGCCCTCGACGGTGCAGGCGATGTCACGGCCCAGCAGGACCTGTTGCAGCAGCGGCAGAAGTGCACTCGGGGCAGCGGACATGGCAGGGCCTGACAGGGGCAAGGAGGGGATGATGATGCAGGCAGCGGTTGCGCGGTGGCATTGCGTGCCTGCGCTCGCGCAGCAGGGCCCGCCGTTACCGCAGGTCGGCTACGCGGGCTTCAGCAGAGGATGAGGCAGTAGCGAGATGACGCGGGCGCCTTTGCGGCGCCCGCGCAGGTGCTCAGGCCGACCAGGTGTCGCGCAGGGTCACGCTGCGGTTGAACACCGGCTTGGCTTCGGTGTGGTCGCGGCGGTCGGCAACGAAGTAGCCGGTGCGCTCGAACTGGAACGATTGTTCCGGCGCAGCGGTGGCGGCAGCCGGCTCGACATAGCCGGTGACGGTGCGGCGCGATTCCGGATTGAGGTAGTCGCGGTAGGTCTTGCCTTCCGATTCGTCGTCCGGGTTCGGTACCGAGAACAGGCGGTCGTACAGGCGGATCTCGGCCGGCACGCCGTGCACGGCGCTGACCCAGTGGATGGTGCCCTTGACCTTGCGGTTGGCGCCTTCCATGCCCGGGCGCGATTCCGGATCCAGCCAGCCGCGCAGCTCGGTGATGGTGCCGTCGGCATCCTTGATCACTTCATCGCAGCGGATGATGCCGGCGCCGCGCAGGCGCACTTCGCCACCAGGAACCAGGCGCTTCCAGCCCTTCGGCGGCACTTCGGCGAAGTCCTCGCGGTCGATCCACACCTCACGTGCGAACGGCACTTCGCGGGTACCGAAGCTTTCGTCCTTCGGGTGGTTGCTGAAGGTCAGCTGCTCTTCGTGGCCTTCGGCCAGGTTGGTCAGCACCAGCTTGACCGGGTCGACCACGGCCATGCGACGCGGCGCGGCGCTGTCCAGGTCTTCGCGCAGCGCGCCTTCCAGCACGCTGAAATCGATCATCGAATTCTGCTTGCTGATGCCCACGCGCTCGGCGAACAGGCGCATCGCCGCCGGCGTGTAGCCACGGCGACGCAGGCCCTGCAGGGTCGGCATGCGCGGGTCTTCCCAGCCGTCCACCAGCTGTTCGGTGACCAGCGCCATCAGCTTGCGCTTGCTCATCACCGTGTAGTTGATGTTCAAGCGCGAGAACTCGATCTGGCGCGGCTTGGCCGCCTCGCGCGGCAGGCCGGCGTCGACCAGCGGCTGGGTCAGCGCGTCATCGTGGGCGAAGTCGACGTTGTCCACGCACCAGTCGTACAGCGGGCGATGGTCTTCGAATTCCAGCGTGCACAGCGAGTGGGTGATGCCCTCGATCGAATCGCCCAGTGCATGGGCGAAGTCGTACATCGGGTAGATCGGCCACGCGTTGCCGGTGTTCTGGTGCTCGACGTGCTTGATGCGGTACAGCGCCGGATCGCGCAGGTTGATGTTGCCGCTGGCCATGTCGATCTTGGCGCGCACGGTGCGCGCGCCATCGGGGAACTCACCGGCACGCATGCGGCGGAACAGGTCGAGGTTTTCCTCGACGCTGCGCTCGCGGTACGGCGAGAGACGACCCGGTTCGGTCAGGGTGCCGCGGTAGGCGCGCACTTCCTCGGCCGACAGGTCGCACACATAGGCCTTGCCGTCGGCGATCAGCTTCTCGGCGGCCAGGTAATAGGTCTGGAAGTAGTCCGAGGCGTGGCGCAGCTCGTTCCACTCAAAGCCCAGCCAACGCACGTCGTCCTGGATCGCAGCCACGTACTCCGGGTCTTCCTTGGCCGGGTTGGTGTCGTCGAAACGCAGGTTGCAGACGCCACTGAACTCACCGGCGATGCCGAAGTTCAGGCAGATCGACTTGGCATGGCCGATGTGCAGGTAGCCGTTCGGCTCCGGCGGGAAGCGGGTCTTGATCGCCTGGTGCTTACCGCTGGCCAGGTCCTCGCGCACGATCTGGCGGATGAAATCACGCTTCTCGTGGCTGTCGGCGGGGGTCTCGGGGCTGGCGGGGGTGTGCTCTGACATGAGTCGGCGAAAGTAAGGCAGAAAGATTGCCAGTCTAACGCTTACCGGGAAGGGCTGCCCGGTGGGCTGCGGTTGCCGGCCAGCGGCCGGCACTACCCGCGTCGTCTGTAGTGCCGGCCGCTGGCCGGCAACCCGCGGATGCCACCCGCGGCACCATTCAGCCCCCGGGCGTATGCTGGAATCCTGTCCCACGGAGCCGCCCCATGCACATCGTGTACAAGGCCGACAATCTGTTCGACGCCCACCTGGTCAAGCACGCGCTGGAAGACGCCGGCATCCCTGCCTTCGTGTTCGGTGAGTCGCTGCTGGGTGGCATGGGTGAGCTGCCGCTGTTCGGCGTGCTGCGGGTCGGTATCCCCGACGCCGCGCGCCCGCAGGCCGAGGACATCGTCGCCGCGCTGGACTTGGGCCACGCCCCCGGCGACCCCATTTCAGATGCTGACGACATTGCCGGCCTTCCGGCGTAGGAGCGCATCATGTTGGGAATCGGACAGGGCATCCTCGGCATCGGGGCCTTCAAGCAGCGCCTGCCGCGCCCGGAAGAAGCGCTGCCGGGCCGCGAGCAACCGCTGCCGCTGCACAGCAACCAGCACTTCGTGAACAGCCATCCGTTGAAGGACCGTTTCGCCGGCCTGCAGCAGATCCGCTTCGCGCTGGGCTGCTTCTGGGGTGCCGAGCGCAAGTTCTGGAGCGAACCGGGCGTGTACAGCACCTCGGTGGGCTATGCCGGCGGCATCACCCCGAACCCCACCTATGAAGAGGTCTGTTCAGGCCTGACCGGCCACACCGAGGTGGTGCAGGTGGTGTTCGACCCGGCGGTGGTGAGCCTGGAGCGGCTGCTGCAGCTGTTCTGGGAAAGCCATGACCCGACCCAGGGCATGCGCCAGGGCAACGACACCGGCACCCAGTACCGTTCGGCGATCCACGCCACCGATGAGGCGCAGTACGCGGCGGCGTTAGCCAGCGGCGAGGCCTACCAGGCGCAGCTGACTGCGGCCGGCTATGGCCCGATCACCACCGAGATCGTGTACCCGGCGCCTGAGTACTACTACGCCGAGGACTATCATCAACAGTACCTGGCGAAGAATCCGAACGGTTACTGCGGCATCGGCGGCACCGGCGTGAGCTGCCCGATCGGGTTGGATGTGGAGGTGCCGCGCTGACGCGCGGTGGTCCGCCTGCGGCGGGCAGAAGCTGAAAGCAACGGCCAAAGCCAAAGCCAAAGCGGCTCTGGGTTGCTGCGGGTTGGGCGGGGCGGTGTGGGTTGGCAGGACACGCCGTGAACCCATCCATGGGGGCTCGATGGCGCCATCCATGGCGCCAACGGTCCTGCCAACCCACACCGCCCCGCCCCCGACAGTTTCCCGGTGACGGTGGGCAAGAGCATTGGGTTACTGACGACCTGATAGAAAACAAAAAGGACGCGGCATTCGCCGCGTCCTTTTTGTTTGTGAGCACGCGTAGCGCGCGACCCGCTTTTGCTCTTCTTTTCTTTCTTCCGTGGCGGACCACCGCAGGAAATTGTCGAAGGCAGGGCGGGTGGGCCGTGCAGGGGCGTGAGCCGCATGGATGCGGCGACCGAGCTTACATGGACGTACTTGCAGCGTCCCCTGCATGGCCCACCCGCCCTGCCAATCCCACGATCTGCCTTGAGCGACCCGCCACGAGGGGCTCAGCCGTTGGCCGGAATCCTCACAGCGCCTCGCGGATCCGCTGACGCAGCGCTTCCAGATCCTTGGCGAATGCATCGATACCCGTCGCCAGCTTCTCGGTCGCCATCGGATCGGCCGCCAGGTCCGCAGCAAACGTCGTCGCGTCGATCGGCGTCACCTGCACCGCTTCAGCGGCACCGGCCACCAGCTTGCGCGGCAGCACGCCGTGGTCGGCATCCAGCTTCTCCAGCAGGTCCGGCGAAATGGTCAGGCGGTCGCAGCCGGCCAGCGCTTCGATCTGCGCGGTCGAACGGAACGAGGCGCCCATCACCACGGTCGGCGAACCGCGGCGCTTGAATTCGGCATACACGCCACGCACGAACACCACGCCCGGGTCTTCGTCGATGTTCGCCGGGGTCTGGCCGTTGGCCACGTACCAGTCGAGAATGCGGCCGACGAACGGCGAGATCAGGAACGCGCCGGCTTCGCTGCAGGCGAGTGCCTGGGTCGGGTTGAAGATCAGGGTCAGGTTGCAGTCGATGCCTTCGGCCTGCAGCACGCGCGCGGCTTCCACGCCTTCCCAGGTCGCGGCGATCTTGATCAGGATCTTCTCGCGCGGCACGCCAGCATCAGCGTACATCTGGATGAACTGGCGGGCCTTGGCCACGGTCGCGGCAGTGTCATGGGCCTGGTCGGCATCCACTTCGGTGGACACACGGCCCGGTACCAGCGTGCTCAGCAGCGCGCCGACGCCGATGGTCAGGCGGTCGGCCACGGCGTGCACCACGGTCTCGCGGTCACCGCCCTGCTGGCGGCCCCAGGCCAGTTCGCGTTCGATCAGTTCCGCATAGACCGGCAGGTCCAGCGCCTTCTTCACCAGGGTCGGATTGGTGGTGCAGTCCACCGGCTGCAAGCGCTTGATCGCCTCGTAGTCACCGGTATCGGCAACGACCACGGACAGTTCGCGCAGCTGGGACAGTTTGGACGGGGTACTCATTACGGCTCCTGGTGCGGGGATTGCAGGGAAACTGATCGCGCGCGGTACGCAGCGCAGGTCAGGGACGGTCGTTGTGGACCGCGCTCACGCGCAGCCGCAGCTTGCGGCCGCCGGGGGCGGTCCAGTCGATGCTCTGGCCCACGGCCAGGCCAAGCAGGGCGCTGCCCACGGGCGCCAGCACGGACACCTTGCCTTCATCGACATTGGCTTCGCGGGGGAAGACCAGGGTCAGGACATGCTTTTCGCCCGACACTTCATCTTCGCACTCCACGCGCGAATGCATCATGACGATGCCTTCGGGAATCTGGTCTGGCGGCAACACGGTCGCCCGGTTGAGTTCGTCGGCAAGCGCACGCGCGGCCGGCGTCTGGCTGTTTGCCGGAGATTCGAGCATGGCGTCCAGGCGGTCCATGTCGAGGGTGGAAACGGTGATCGACGGCGGCAGGCCGCTGGCGGTGTTCATGGTGACGCTCCTTGGTTGAAAGCCATGCAAAAGGCGGCACCTGCTGGCGCCGCCTGACTGTATTGTGGGGACAAATGCGGCCGGAATCGACTCCCGGCGGTTTCGAGGCCCGGCTGCGGTGTCTCAGCCGTTCAGCACCGGCGTGGGCGGGGTGGCAGCATCGCCGTTTGCCGGGGCCAACGCCTCCAGCGTAAACAGCGCATCGGGCAGGCGCTTGAACTGTTCGGCCAGCTCCATCAGGAACTCGTTCATCGCCGAGCTGCGGCGCCAGATCATGGCGATGCGACGGCTGGGACGGCCCTCGCCGACGAAGTCGATCAGGCGGATGTTGTTCGAGCGCGGCACCGGCGGCTGGACCGACAGGCTGGGCAGCAGGGTGATGCCAACGTCGGCGGCGACCATCTGTCGCAGCGTTTCCAGGCTGGTGGCGCGGAATTCGGATTTTTCATTGGCGCCGAACAGGCGACAGACTTCCAGCGCCTGGTCACGCAGGCAGTGGCCGTCTTCCAGCAACAGCAGTTTCTGCGTGGCCAGTTCCTGCACGTCCAGATGCTCGCGCGTGGCCAGCGGATGGCGGCCGGACACGGCCAGCAGGAACGGCTCCTCGAACAGGAATTCGGCATGCAGCTGGTCGTCGATCACCGGCAGTGCCAACAGTGCGGCGTCGAGCTTGCCTTCGCGCAGGCGCTCCAGCAGCACATCGCTCTTTTCTTCCACCAGCAGCAGTTCCAGCTCGGGGAAGCGCGTGCGGATGCGCGGAATCACGTGCGGCAACAGGTACGGGCCCAGGGTGGGGAAGATCCCCAGGCGCACGGTACCCGCTTCCGGATCGCGGCTGCGTCGCGCCGCTTCCTTCAGCTGTTCCACTTCGGCCACGATCACCCGTGCCCGCGCGGCCGCTTCGTGGCCGGCAGGCGTCAGCATCACCTTGCGCGGCGCACGTTCCACCAGTGGCAGGCCCAGTTCCTCTTCCAGCTTGCGGATCTGCGTCGACAGCGTGGGCTGGCTGACGAAGCAGGAGGCGGCGGCCCGGCCGAAGTGCTTGTGATCGGCCAGGGCCACCAGGTATTTCAGGTCACGCAGGTTCATCCTCAGACCTCTCGGGGTACTGCACCGGCATGGCGTTGCCCCGCCGGTTGATGGTGCTCCCGATGGCCTGGGAACGTTGGATCAGGCCGCTTCGGCCACCGCACCGCTGCTCTTGGGAACCGAGGAGCGGATCAGGTGATCGAAAGCGCTAAGTGCGGCGGTCGAACCGGCGCCCATCGCGATGATGATCTGCTTGTAGGGTACCGTCGTGCAATCACCCGCGGCGAACACGCCCGGCAGATTGGTCTGCCCGCGGTCATCGATGACGATCTCGCCACGCGGCGAAAGAGCCACGGTGTCCTTCAGCCATTCGGTGTTCGGCAGCAGGCCGATCTGCACGAAGATGCCTTCCAGTTCAACGCGATGCGAATCGCCGCCGACACGGTCCTTGTAGACCAGGCCGGTGACACGGCTGCCGTCGCCCAGCACTTCGGTGGTCTGCGCGCTGGTCAGCACGGTGACATTGGCCAGGCTGCGCAGCTTCTTCTGCAGCACTTCGTCGGCACGCAGGCTGGAATCGAATTCCAGCAGGGTCACATGCGACACGATGCCGGCCAAGTCGATGGCGGCTTCAACGCCGGAATTGCCACCGCCGATCACCGCTACGCGCTTGCCCTTGAACAGGGGGCCATCGCAGTGCGGGCAGTAGGCCACGCCCTTGTTGCGGTACTGGTCTTCGCCTGGCACGTTCATCTGCCGCCAGCGGGCGCCAGTGGACAGGATCACCGAGCGCGACTTCAGCACCGCGCCGTTTTCCAGCTGCACCTGCACCAGGCCGTCTTCACCGGCCGGCACCAGCGCACTGGCGCGTTGCAGGTCCATGATGTCGACCTCGTATTCGCGCACGTGCTGCTCCAGCGCCGCGGCCAGCTTCGGGCCTTCGGTCTCCTTCACCGAAATGAAGTTCTCGATCGCCATGGTGTCCAGCACCTGGCCACCGAAACGCTCGGCAGCGATGCCGGTACGGATGCCCTTGCGCGCAGCGTAGATCGCCGCTGCGGCACCGGCTGGGCCACCACCGACCACCAGCACGTCGAAGGCCTCCTTGGCGCCGATCTTCTCGGCATCACGCTTGCTGGCGTTGGTGTCCAGCTTGGCCACGATCTGCTCGAGGGTCATGCGACCCTGGTCGAACACCGCACCATTGAGGTAGACGGTGGGCACCGACATGATCTCGCGCTGCTCGACTTCTTCCTGGAACAGCGCACCGTCGATGGCTACGTGCTGGATGCGCGGGTTGAGCACGGCAGCCAGGTTCAGCGCCTGCACCACATCCGGGCAGTTCTGGCAGGACAGCGAGAAATAGGTTTCAAACCTGTAATCGCCTTCCAGGTTCTGCACCTGTTCGATCAGCTCGGCGGTGGCCTTGGACGGATGCCCGCCGACCTGCAGCAGTGCCAGCACCAGCGAGGTGAACTCGTGGCCCATCGGCAGGCCGGCGAAGGTCAGGTGGATGTCCTGGCCCGGCGTGCCCAGGTCGAAGGACGGCACGCGGCCTTGGCCATCACGCAGCACCTGCAGCGAGATCTTGTCCGACAGGCTTTCCAGGGTCTGCAGCAGGTCCAGCATCTCCTGCGACTTGGCACCGTCGTCGGCATGCGCGGTGATCTGGATCGGGCGGGTCACGCGCTCCAGATAGGTCTTCAGCTGCGACTGCAGGTTGGCGTCCAACATGGTCTTCTCCTGGCTTCAGGCAAAACGGGGGCGTGGCACCGCTGTAGAAGGTAGCGGACCAGCGAGGGGTAGGGGTGAACCCAAGACAGCGACACCGTGGAAGGGGCTGGCTGGCCAAGGCTGGCGCGCGTTGGCTGTCTTGGGTTCACCCCCACGCCGGCGGGGGGACCGGCACGGGGATGAAGGCCGCGCCGCAGCGTGGGGCTGCGGCAGGCCGGTACTGCGGGTACTGCTTTAGATCTTGCCGACCAGGTCCAGCGACGGGGTCAGGGTCTTTTCGCCTTCCTTCCACTTGGCCGGGCAGACCTGGTTCGGGTTGGCGGCGGTGAACTGGGCAGCCTTCAGCTTGCGCAGGGTCTCGGAGACGTCACGGGCGATCTCGTTGGAGTGGATCTCCAGGGTCTTGATCACGCCTTCCGGGTTGATGATGAAGGTGCCGCGCAGGGCCAGGCCTTCTTCTTCGATGTGCACGCCGAAGGCGCGGGTCAGCTGGTGGGTCGGGTCGCCGACCAGCGGGAACTGGGCCTTGCCGACGGCCGGCGAGGTTTCGTGCCAGACCTTGTGCGAGAAGTGGGTGTCGGTGGTGACGATGTAGACCTCGGCGCCGGCCTTCTTGAACTCGGCGTAATGGTCAGCGGCGTCTTCGATCTCGGTCGGGCAGTTGAAGGTGAAGGCTGCCGGCATGAAGATCAGGACCGACCACTGGCCCTTCAGGGTGCTGTCGGAGACCTTGATGAACTCGCCATTCAGGTAAGCGTTGGCTTCGAACGGCTGGATCTGGGTGTTGATCAGGGACATCGTTTTTCCTCTGGGTGAAGGGGAGTGGGTGAATCGACAGGACCTAGGTTACTGGTTCTGTTTCGATAAGGACAATGCATTGATTACATCTATTTGATAGAGGCAGGCTATCAAAATCCAATGGGCAGGCACTGAACCCGGCCACGTCCATCCTGCAACTGCCTGTGTGACAAGGAAAATCTTCCTGGACGTGTGAAGAGGGCTGATAGCCCCTCCTTATCCCCTCTGGCGGAACCTGAACGGATTCCAGCATTCTCTAGCGTCGAGCCATGCTCGGCTGTGGATCCTTAGAGCCGAGCCCACGCTCGGCTGGGGCTACCGCGAACAGCAGCCGAGCATAGGCTCGGCTCTACAATTGCCGGATGTCTCTACAACCCGAACCCACCCTGCGCCAAGTCGTGACCGACGCGAGTACCCGGCTGGGCGGCGTCGACGCCCGCCATGAGGCCGAACTGCTGCTGCTGCATGTGCTGGAGCGGCCGCGCAGCTGGTTGTTCGCGCATGCCACCGATCCGTTGCCGGCCGCCGAACAGGCCGCCTTCGAGGCCCTGCTGGGCCGTCGCCTTGCGGGTGAACCGGTGGCTTACCTGACCGGCCGCCGTGGCTTCTGGACGCTGGACCTGGAGGTCGACCCGGCCACCCTGATTCCGCGGCCGGAGACCGAACTGCTGGTGGAACTGGCATTGGACCGCCTGCCACCGGACCGCGCGCTGCAGCTGGCCGACCTCGGCACCGGCAGCGGCGCCATCGCCCTGGCCCTGGCCAGCGAACGGCCGCAGGCGCAGGTGCTGGCCACCGACGCCAGTGCCGCGGCCTTGGCGGTGGCGGCCCGCAACGCCGCGCGCCACGAGCTGGGCAACGTGCGTTTTGCCGAAGGGGGCGACGACTGGTACGGACCGCTGCGCGGCGAGCGCTTCGATCTGATCGCCAGCAATCCGCCCTATATCGCCAGCGACGACCCGCACCTGGAACAGGGCGACCTGCGCTTCGAGCCGGCCACGGCACTGGCCTCGGGCGTTGATGGGCTGGACGACATCCGCCGCATCGTCGCCGGCGGCGGCGACCATCTGCAGCTCGGCGGCTGGCTGCTGATCGAGCACGGCTGGGACCAGGGCGATGCCATCCGCGCGCTGTTCGAGCAGGCCGTCTACAGCGACGTGCAGACCGTGCAGGACCTGGAGCAGCGCGACCGGGTCACCCTGGGCCGGCGACCGGCCTAGAATGGGGGTTCTCCTGCCAAGGGCAGGGCACCACCACGGAGCTGCAAGCATGCGTACGCTGTACCCCGCCATCACCCCTTACGACGTCGGCACCCTGAAGGTCGACGACCGCCACACGCTGTACTTCGAACAGTGCGGCAACCCGGACGGCAAGCCGGTGGTGATGCTGCATGGTGGGCCGGGCGGCGGCTGCAGCGACAAGATGCGCCAGTTCCACGACCCGGCCAAGTACCGCATCATCCTGTTCGACCAGCGCGGCGCCGGTCGTTCCACCCCGCACGCCGATCTGGTGGACAACACCACCTGGGACCTCGTTGCCGACATCGAGAAGCTGCGCCAGCACCTGAAGGTCGATCGCTGGCAGGTGTTCGGTGGCAGCTGGGGCTCGACCCTGGCGCTGGCCTATGCCGAAACCCATCCGCAGCGAGTGACCGAACTGGTGCTGCGCGGCATCTTCATGCTGCGCCGCTGGGAACTGGAATGGTTCTACCAGGAAGGCGCCAACCGCCTGTTCCCGGATGCGTGGGAGCACTACCTCAAGCCGATTCCGGCGGTGGAGCGCCACGATCTGATCTCCGCCTTCCATCGCCGCCTGACCAGCGAAGACGAAGCAACGCGGCTGGATGCGGCCAAGGCCTGGGCGGTGTGGGAAGGTGCGACCAGCTTCCTGCATGTGGACGATGACTTCATCAACAGCCATGAAGACCCGCATTTCGCGCTGGCGTTCGCCCGCATCGAGAACCACTACTTCGTCAACGGCGGTTTCTTCGAAGTGGAAGACCAGCTGCTGCGCGACGCGCACCGCATCGCCGATATCCCGGGCGTGATCGTGCACGGGCGTTACGACGTGGTCTGTCCGCTGGCCAACGCCTGGGACCTGACCAAGGTGTGGCCGAAGGCCAAGCTGGAGATCACCCCGGCCTCGGGGCACTCTGCGTTCGAAGCCGAGAACGTCGACGCGCTGGTGCGCGCCACCGATAGCTTCGCCTGATCTTTGGTAGTGCCGGCCGCTGGCCGGCAACGCCTTACCGGTAGCGCCGGGCCATGCCCGGCTGATCTCGCGTCGAAGCATTCATCCACGCATGGCGTGGATCTACTACGGGTCGGTATCCACGCATGGCGTGGATCTACCAGTCGCCAGCGAGCAACGCCTCGGCCAGCACCTGCAGCTTCGGCGAGTGCTGCCGCGACGGCGGGTAGATCAACGACAACGCGCGGCTGCGGCCTTCGAACGGCTGCAGCACGCGCTGCAGGCGGCCATCGGCCAGCGCGTCGGCCACCGCGAAATCCATCACCTGCACGACGCCGATGCCAGCGATCGCTGACTCCACCAACGGATCGCCGCAGTCGAACACCATCCGCGTCGGCGGCGTGACCTCGCGCAGCTGCCCGTCCTGCAGAAACTGCCAGTCCACCAACCGGCCACTGCGCAGGTTCCGCACCGCCAGGCAGGCATGGTCCTGCAATGCCGCCACATCGGCCGGCTCGCCCTGCGCGGCCAGGTAGGCCGGGCTGGCCACGGTCACCCAGCGCAGTGGCTTCAATGGACGCGCGACCATCCGCTGGTCGGCGATGGTGCCGGTGCGCAGGGCGGCATCGAAGCCTTCCTCCACCAGATCCACCAGACGGTCACTGAGCACGGCCTCCACCTGCAGCTGCGGATGCCGTTCCAGCAACGGCCCCAGCAATGGCACCAGCACCTTGCGCCCGAACATCGAAGGCGCGCTGATCTTCAGTACGCCCGAGGGTGTGCAGGGGCGGTCGGCCAGCAGTCGCTCGGCGTCTTCCATCCCGCACAGCAAGGGTCCCACCTGCTCGACGAACTGCTGGCCATCCGGGGTCAGCGCGACATTGCGCGTGTTCCGCTGCAGCAGCTTCACCCCCAGCGAGGCTTCCAGCCGGCCGATTGCGCGCGACAGCCCGGACTGGCTCAGGCCGAGCTGGCCGGCAGCCACGGTGAAGCTGCGCGCTTCGGCCACCTGCACCAGCATGCGCACCGCATTGAGGTCCATCGACGATCCATTCATGCCAAAAATCATGACAGATATAGCCGCCAGGGGGTTTATTGATGCGTCCGCATCAATGAGACTGCCGTCCCCCCTCCGCACCGGGCGCCGCATGCCTCCCCTGAAATACCCGCGCTGGGCGCTGACGCTGCTGGCCACCGCGCAGCTGATCATCGCCCTGGACGCCACCAT
The DNA here is from genome assembly GCF_057799055.1 of Stenotrophomonas sp. 14P6.2.3. Taxonomy (NCBI): domain Bacteria; kingdom Pseudomonadati; phylum Pseudomonadota; class Gammaproteobacteria; order Lysobacterales; family Lysobacteraceae; genus Stenotrophomonas; species Stenotrophomonas sp. 14P6.2.3. The sequence goes on along the minus strand of NZ_JBYOLA010000013.1, from coordinate 16,803 downwards.
CATCTTCGTTGCCCTGCACGACATGGGCCGCGCGCTGCAGATCAATGCGCAGCAGCTGCAGTGGGTGGTCAGCGCCTACACCGTGGCCTTCGGTGGCAGCCTGCTGCTGGGCGGGCGTGCGGCCGATCTGCTGGGCCGGCGCCGCTTCTACCGGCTGGGCATGCTGCTGTTCGCGCTGGCCTCGCTGCTGGGCGCGCTGGCGCCCAATGCCACGCTGCTGATCGTGGCGCGTGCGGCGCAGGGCATCGGTGCGGCACTGCTGTTCCCGGCCACCCTGGCCTTGATCAATACCCTGTATGCCGAAGGCCCGGTGCGCAACCGCGCGCTGGCGATCTGGAGCATGGCCAGTGCCGCGGGCCTGGCGCTGGGCACGCTGCTGGGCGGCGTGCTGACCCAGGCGTTCGGCTGGCCGGCGGTGCTGGCGGTGATCGTGCCACTGGCCACGGCCTGTGCGGTTGCTGCGGGCGCGTGGCTGCCGGCCGATGGCCCGCGCGTGCGCGGCCGTTCCTTCGACCTGGCCGGCTGCCTCACCGTCACTGCCGGCGGCAGCCTGCTGGTCACCACCCTGGTACAGGGGCCGGAGTGGGGTTGGACGGCGCCGGCCACGCTCATCTGCCTGCTGCTGTCAGCGGTACTGCTGACGGTTTTCGTGCAGATCGAAAAGCGCAGCCGTGATCCGCTGATGCAATTCGCACTGCTGCGCCTGCCTGGCCTGCGTGCGGCACTCGGCCTGACCTTCGCGTTCATGAGCAGCTATGGCGTGCAGTACTACTTCCTGGCGCTGTATTTCCAGGATGGTTACGGCTGGAGTCCGCTGCAGGCTGGCATGGCCTTCCTGCTGCCGACGCTGGTGTGCACCTTCGGCATCCGCATTGCCGAGCGCATGCTGCAGCGCCGTTCGCCACGGCAGGTGCTGGCCTGGGGTTTCGCCGCCGGTGCCATCGGCATCACCGCAGTGGCGCTGGCGATGCCGCACGGCGCCGGCTACTGGCCGTTGCTGCCGGGCATCGTGGTGCTCAGCGTCGGCCAGGGCATGAGCTGGACGGCGATGTGGATCGTTGCCGGGCAGGGCGTGCCGGGGCCGCAGCAGGGTGTAGCGTCAGGCATGGCCGCCACCGCACAGCAGATCGGCGGCGCGTTGGGGCTGGCGGTACTGGTGATGGTGGCCAATGCCGCGCGCGGTACGCAGGCGGCAACCAGTGCCGATGCCCTGCAGGGCATGGTCAACGCACAGTACGGCGCTGCGCTGTTCGCTGCACTCGGCGTGGTCATCGCGCTGGGCCTGCGTCCGGCACGGGTAGACTCGGCGACGACCGCTTGCCTGAGCAACGAAGCATGATCGAGCTGCTGGACCTGCAACAGACCCTGCACGCGTTCGCAGCCTGCAACGATAACGATGAGGTGTATGCCTCCTTCGGTTGGGTGCACGCCACCGATGACGACCTGCTGCAGGCGCGCTTCTGGTTGCCGGCCGATGAAGACGCCGCGTTCGATGATGACGGTGAGGTGCCCGGGGCCGCGCAGGCGCTGGGTCTGACGACCTACCTGGAACCGGCCACGTTCGCTGACGTCCTGGATGTGCAGAAGCGCCAGCGTCCGCTTTCTTCGCTGCGCGATTACGCCGAAGCGTTGGCGTACTACGCCGAGTACGACGCTTTCCTGCAGGTGGACGGTGTCGATGAAGCATTGGGCGAAGCGGGTGCTGCCGAGCAGGCCGCTGCGCACGCAGCCGGGGTAGGGCCGGGCATCTTCGCCGCATTCGGGTTGACGCTGGAGGGATGTGCGGACGAACAGATCAAGGCTGCGGCACAGCGAGTGGCGCACCTGCTCGACATTCCGGTGGGCGAAGCGCTGGCACGTTGCCGCGCGCTGCCGCTGGTGCTGGGCGAGGCTCTGGACCGCAGCCGTGCACAGGCGATCAAGGATGATGTTGAAGCGATCGGCGCGACCGTGCAGGTGCTCGGGTTCAAGCCGTTCCCGTGGATGGATGTTCCCGTGCTGCGTTGACGAAAATCATCCACGCATGGCGTGGATCTACTTGTAGTGTCCCAGTAGATCCACGCCATGCGTGGATGCGGTCATCCAAACGCCAACAACTGCGGCTGCAACGCGTTGAAAATCCGCGCCAACCGCTCGGCCCATGCCTGCTGCCCGGCTTCATCGGCAATCAGGTCCTGGCGGATCTCCAGTTCCACATGCACCAGACCACGGCCTTCGCCGTGCACCGGCACCGCGTAGTCGCTGCTGCTGTTGACCGAATAGGGTTCGTTGTCGCCCACCACCAGGTCGCCTTCATCGCGCAGCGCCTGCAGCAAGGCGTGGGCAAAGCGCGTGTCCTGGTGGTACAGCACGCCGGCATGCCAGGGACGCTCAACGCCGTTCATCACTGGGGTGAAACTGTGCATCATCACCAGCAGCGTCGGCCGTGCCGCATCGCGGCGCGTATCCAGTTCGGCATCGATACGTGCATGGTAGGGCGCGTGGATCGCATCGATGCGCTGCTGCCGCTGCGCGGGCGACAGCCCGGCATTGCCCGGCACCACGGTGTGGTCGCTGACCTCGGGGATCAGCGTGGGCGAAACCAGCGGGCGGTTGCAGTCGATCAGCAGCCGCGAATAGGTCTGCTCGATCGCCCACGCATCCAGCCGCTCGGCCAATGCACGGGTGGTGCCGCCGATGCCGATGTCCCAGCCGATATGGCGGTCCAGTTCGGTCTGCGGCAATCCAAGATCGGCCAGCGCACGCGGTACCCGCTGGCCTGCATGATCGGCCAGCAGCAGGAACGGCGAAGCGCCCTGCGCACGGTGCACGCTGAAGATCGCCGGATCGTCGGCACCCAGCAGCGCCGGCAGCGCGTGCAGGCCGGCATCAGCCACGGGGGCGGCCGTCCAGATGGTGCTCGATCATCCACAGGCCGGCCCACAGCTTGGCATCGGCTTCATAGCCTTCGGCCATTTTCTGCACCAGCCAGGCGGCCGCCTGCGTGCGTGGGATCTCATGCACGGTGATGTCCTCGCTCTCGTCGCCGCCGCCTTCGCCGATGCGACGCAGGCCGGTGGCACGGACGAAGGCGATCTTCTCGCTGCTGGCACCGGAGGAGGTAGGACCGATCATCAGCACTTCGGCGTGCTCGGCGGTCCAGCCGGTTTCCTCTTCTAGTTCGCGTACCGCGGAAACTTCGATCGACTCGCCCGCATCGATGTCGCCGACCAGCCCGGCCGGCATCTCGATGGTCGGTGCCTGCAGCGGTACGCGGAACTGTTCGACGAACAGCACCTTGTCCTCGGGGGTGACGGCGATGATGATCGCGGCCAGGCCACCGGCGTGGGTGCGCTCGCTGTATTCCCAGGTGCCGCGCACCACCATGCGCTGGTATTTGCCTTCGTAGACGACACGCGGTGCTTCGGTGTTGCGCTGGCTCATGCGGGCTCGCTGGAAGTGGGAGAAGTGGGAACGGGGTCGGAAATGCCGGCGGCATTGAACAGCCGACGACGGGTCATGGGGCCGAAGCGCAGGGTCTGGCACAGGCCGCCAAGCAGCTCTGGATCGGCCGCCTGGCGCGGCATGCCGGGCTGGCAGCCTTCCAGTGGGGCGTCCAGTGCGATGGTGGTCAGCTGGCGCCAGAGCTGCGCATGTTCGCGCTGCTCACGCAGGCGCACCGCCATCTGGGCCGCGCCGCGCAGGCGCAGGAACGGCACTTCGTCCAGGCGTTCGTACAGCACGTCCATGCTGCCGAAATGGGCCAGCAGCACGGCTGCCGATTTGGCGCCGACACCGCTGATCCCCGGAATGTTGTCGACCGCATCGCCACACAGCGCTAGGTAGTCGGCGATCTGGTGCGCGTGCACGCCGTGCCTGGCCTTTACCCCGGCCACGTCCCAGCGCTGGTTGCGTGCGTAGTCCCATTGCTCGTCATGGTCGAGCAGCAACTGCGACAGGTCCTTGTCGGCGGAAATGATCACGCCGCGATGGCTGTTGCGATGGCCATGCAGGGCGCTGCCGATCAGGTCGTCGGCTTCGTAATCATGGTGGGCCAGCACCGCCAGGCCCAGTGCCGCGCACAGCGCCTTGCAGTGCACGAACTGGCGCTTGAGCGCCTCTGGCGCCGGATCGCGGTTGGCCTTGTAGGCCGGGTACAGGCGGTGGCGGAAGCCGCTGTCGAGCGCTTCATCGAAGGCGATGGCGATGTGCCGCGGACGCTCGCGCTCAAGCAGGTCCAGCAGGAAGCGGGCGAAACCATGCACGGCGTTGGTCGGCCAGCCCTGGCTGTCCTGGAATTCGTCCGGCAGCGAATGCCAGGCGCGGAACACGTAGATGCTGGCGTCGACCAGGTACAGCGGCGGCGGTGCCGGCAGGCTCATGCCGGCGGGGTCCAGTCACGCAGCAGGGCCGCCGGGTCCGGGCGCTCGCGCTCAGGCACCTCGGCCTTGGGCGTGCCGATGTGGATGAAGCCGGCAATGCCTTCGCCCTCGGCCAGCCCCAGATGGGCGTGCACGGCGGGATCAAAGGCCATCCATGCGGTCAGCCACTGCGCGCCGAAGCCCAGCGCCTGGGCCGCCTGCAACAGGGCAAAGCACACGCAGCCAGCGGTCATCAGCTGTTCCTGCGCGGGCACTTTCGGGTCCGGGCGCGGGCTGGCTACCACCACGATCACCAGGGGTGCGTGGCTGAAGCGCTGGCGGTCCTTCTCGAACACGGCGTCGCCGGCATGCGGATCGCGCTCACGGCTGCGCGCGGCCAGAAAGTCGCCCAGAGTGTGACGTGCATCGCCGGCGATCTTCAGGAAGCGGAACGGCACGCGCTTGCCGTGGTCGGGCACGCGCACCGCCGAGGTCAGCATCCGCTGCAGGGTGGCCGGGTCTGGTCCGGGCTCGCCCAGTTGCCGCGAGGGCACCGAGCGGCGGGCATCCAGGGCAAGCAGGGCAGCAGGGTCGGGCATGGAGTCTGAACCGGTCATCACGGGTCGCTGATTATAGTCGGGGAGGTAGATGACGCCGTTTGTGTCGCGTCAGACCCCTGAATAGCAAACTGTGATGAACATCATGCCACTGGCGGATCACGGAGCCCCGCTTCCCCTCGCCTCGCAGGCCCTGCACGGCTTACGATACGTAATATTGCCGGGCCGCCGTTCATGAGGTTTGAAGTGAGGACTGTTTCACTGTCCGTGATGGGCTGGCCGGCCTACCATCGAGGGACCGGTGCATGGGGTGCACCGGCCGTCGCGATGTCCATGATGTCTGTCGCACCAGAGAAGGTGGGGAGCCTTCCCGAATGATGAGCGCGCCCACTCCGATGGGATCGCCGGGCCGTGACCCGGCCCAGCTCCAGCTTGCCCGGGACATCGTCCTGCCGGCGTTGTGCCAGGCCTTTGGCGCGGCACTGGCCCGCTTCGATGATGCCCTGTTCGACCGTGCCGGCAATGCCGGCTCGTCGCAGTTGCTGTTCCTGGACGCGATGCGCGAGCTGCGCCGCCGCCGTGAGGAGATTGCCGGTGCCTTCGCCGGCCATCTCGGCCATGCCTGGGCCGGCCTGGCTGCAGGCGAGCCCGTCTCTGCCGAGCTGACCCTGTCCGGACAGGCCCAGGACGGCCTGAGCCTGGTGCCGGAACATGTACTGGAATCGCGGTTGGCGGTGCGCAACTTCGCCACCGTGCTGCTGCGCGACTTCAAGCCGGTGCTGGCGCGGCTCGACCGTCGCCTGGGCTGGCTGGGCGGCGGTATCGACCTCGATGCCGACCGCAACCCGATCAGCCCCGAGCATCTGGGCGTGGCCATCCACGAAGCCTTCGCCGGCTGTGAGCTGGCCCCGGAAGTACACCTGGTGCTGATCAAGCTGTGCGAGCGCGACATGCGCGCGCCGGTGGGCCGCATCTACGAAAAGCTGGACGAGCACCTGGCCGCGGCCGGGGTGATGTCGCAGATGGGTGCCCCGCGCCGACCACTGGCGCCGGCCCCGACGCAGCACGTTGCGCATGGCCTGGATGATCTGGTCGAGCAGCGCACGGCACCTGGCTTCGACAACGAATTCAATGACGACGAACAGGCCGCACCGGCCTGGGCGCAGCGATTCGCCGCGCGCTGGTCGGAGCGTCGTGGCCACATGCAGCAACACGCGGGTGGCGAAGAGAGCCCGTCCGGTGAAGCCTATTCCGGCCAGCAGGGCATGCTGCTGGAGGCCCTGCACGAACTGCTGCAGCAGACCCGCCACGTGCGCGAGGACGCGACCTCTGCGGCGCAGGTCGCGGTCGGCCAGCATCGCCCGTTGAGCCAGCGCGAAATGATGTCCGTACTGTCGCTGCTGCAGGCCACGCCCAGTGCGACCCTGCGCGCGGCGATCGGCGAGGACGGCGAATCCCTGGCGCAGCGCTTGAAGAGCGAAGTGCTGTCCAGCGCCACCCGGCTGGGTGTCGATCCGGGCCAGACCCGGCTGGACGCGCAGGACGAGGATGCGATCGACCTGGTCGGCATGCTGTTCGATGTGATGCTCGATGAGCGCGAGCTGGAAGGCCGCTCGCGTGAGCTGATCGGCCGTCTGGTGGTTCCGTTCGTGAAGGTGGCGATGCTGGATCGCCGCATGTTCGTGCAGAAGACCCACCCGGCGCGCAAGCTGCTCAACTCGCTGGCCGAAGCCTGCGAGGGCAACACCGGCGAAAGCCAGGCCGAACGCATGCTGATGGCCAAGGTCGAAGAAATCATCGAGCGGTTGGTCGCCGAGTTCAACGAGAACCTGGCAATCTTCCTGACCCTGGAAGAAGAGTTCCGCGATTTCCTGGTACAGCACCGCCGTCGCGTGGAAATCGCCGAGCGTCGGGCCGCCGAGACCCAGCGCGGCCAGGAAAAGCTGGAAATGGCCCGTACCCGTGCCGGTGCCGAACTGGATCGTCGCATCGGCGACGCCACCCTGCCGCCGGCGATCGCCGAATTCCTGCGCCAGCCCTGGCAGCACCATCTGACCTTGGCGCTGCTGCGCGAGGGCGAGGAGGGGGCTTCGGTGGCCGAAGCGCTGACGTTGGCCGATGGCCTGCTGGAGGAAGTGGCCGAGGCGCGCCGGCAGATTGTAGGCAAGCCGTGGCTGCAGGCCTGGCAGCCGCTGCTGGCCAAGGTGTTTGCCAGCGTCGGCGTGCATGGCGACGCAGCCACCGCCGCCGTCGATGCGCTGCACGACACATTGCAGGGCATCGCCGAATCGCGACCGGAGCTGCAGCGCGCGTTGCCTGAGCTGCCGCAGGTGGTGCTGCCCGCACCGCCGGCACCGGAAACGCCGGCCGTGGAGCTGGGCAGTAGCTTCAATACCGACGATTTCGACAACGCCGATGCCGATCGCTTCCGCCGGATGGAAATCGGCAACTGGCTGGACTTCGTCGACAAGGATGGCAAGGTGCAGGCCGGCAAGCTGTCCTGGATCAGCCCGATTTCCGCGCGCCTGCTGTTCGTCAACCGTCGTGGCGTGCGCTTCTGCGTGGCCTCGCCCGAGGAGCTGGCGGTGATGGTGCGGTTGGGTCGCCTGCGTCCCCACGTCGACGATGGCGCCTTCGACAGCGCCATGCAGGGCGTGCTTGACCGCCTCGACCCGGGTGGTGCGACGCTGCACTGAGCCGCGTACGCCTGCTAGGATCGGACCCACTCACCGATCAGCGGGAATCTGCATGGCCGTGGCGTTGCTGGGGATCAAGGAGACCGCGCCGGGCGAACGACGCGTTGCGCTCACGCCGGAGACGGCGCGCAAGCTCGGTGCGCTGGGCATCACCGTGTGGTATCAGCCCGGTGCGGGCCAGGCCGCCGGTTTCACCGATGCCGCCTACGACGACGCAGGTGCCCGTGCCTTCGATGCCGCCCGTTGGGCCGAGATCGACATCCTGCTGTGCGTGCAGGCGCCAGCGGCAGAGGTGCTGGCCCAGCTCAAGCCAGGCGCCAGCGTGGTCGGTCTGCTGACCCCGGCGGCTGACCCGGCGTTGGCCGCATTGGCTTCGGATGACCGCCTGCACCTGTTCCCGCTGCAGCAGTTGCCGCGCACCACGCGCGCGCAGGCGATGGACGTACTCAGTTCGCAGGCGGGCATGGCCGGCTACAAGGCGGCATTGATCGCTGCCGAACGTGCGCCGCGTTTCTTCCCGATGCTGACCACTGCCGCCGGTACCGTGCGTCCAGCCAAGGTGCTGGTGATCGGCGCCGGTGTCGCCGGCCTGCAGGCCATTGCCACCTCGCGTCGCCTGGGTGCGCAGGTGGAGGGCTTCGACGTGCGCCCGGAAACCCGCGAGCAGATCCAGTCGCTCGGTGCGCGCTTCCTCGACCTCGGGGTAAGCGCGGTGGGCGAGGGCGGTTATGCGCGGGCGCTGACCGATGAAGAACGCGCCGATCAGCAGCGTCGCCTCGGCGAACATCTGCGCAGCGTGGACGTGGTGGTCTGCACTGCCGCCGTGCCGGGACGCCGTGCGCCGACGATCGTCACCGCCGCGATGGTCGAAGGCATGGCTGCAGGCAGCGTGATCGTCGATCTGGCCGCCGAGAGCGGTGGCAACTGCGAACTGACCCAGCCCGGCGAATGCATCGAGCACCAGGGCGTGACCATCGACGGTCCGCTGGGCCTGGCCAGCCGGGGCGCCACCCAGGCCAGCGAGATGTATGCGCGCAACCTGATGAACTTCGTCGCCCTGTTCGTGCGCGAAGGCCAGCTGGGCTTCGACTGGGAAGACGAACTGCTGGCCAAGACCCGCTGGCAGGCGTGAACCGGTAGCGCCGGTTGCCTCTCCGGTAGATCCACGCCATGCGTGGATGAGGGGCCCCGCGTGCGGATGGCGGGTTACCGCGGTTTCGCCGGCGGCGGGTTGTCGCGCACCCATTCCCTGCGTTCGTCCGCGCTCATCTGTGACCAGCGCTCGCGCATGGCATCGCGCTGGGCCGGGCTGAGGTCACGCATCTGGCCGAACAGCGCCCGGGCCTGCTCGCGTTGTTCCGGGCTCATGTGTTCGAAGCGGCGCAGGCCGCGGCGGGCCTTGTCGCGCTCTTCCGGGCTCATCGACTGCCAGCGCTGGCCGTGCGAGAGCATGCGCTGGCGCTGCGCGGCGTCGGCGCCGTTCCAGCGGTCACGCAGCGGCGCCAGCAGCGCTTCGCGCTGGGCCGGGCTCAGCTGTTCCCAGTTCGGCAGCGGCACGGCAGCCGCAGGGGCCGGCCGCGCGGCAGGCGCCGGTGCGGTGGTCTGCGCCAGAGCCGATGCAGCCGGCAGCAGGGTCAGGGCGATCAGCAGGGGCAGGGAGGGGTATCGCAACATGGTTCACTCCATCGCCAGGTCGTTGTCGCCCAGCCACAGGTACAGATCGGGATTCTCGTCGTACAGCACGCCATTGTCTTCTTCCGCCGCCACGATCGGCGCGGTGGCACCGCGCTGATGCTCGCCCGGGCCGACGAACTGGACACCGATGCCCAGCGCGATCACCAGCGAACAGGCGCTGGCCAGCCACCAGCGCCAGCGACCGGCGTGCGCCCTGGCAGCGCTGTGACGGGCACTACGCAGGCGTGCCAGCGTGGCCGGCGACAGCGCCTGCAACGACTGCGCATGCAGGCTGCGCAGGGCGTCATCGGAAGGCAGGGGGCGGTTCACAGGTGCATCTCCAGTTGATTCTGCAGCGCCTGTCGGGCGCGCGCCAGATGGGTCTTTACCGCGCCCTCGCTGCAGCCCATGGCGCGGGCGGTGGTGGCGCCGTCCAGGTCCTGCAGCACGCGCAGGGTGAAGGCTTCGCGCTGGCGGGCGGGCAGCGCGCGCAGTGCCTGTACCAGCTGCTGGTACTGCTGGCGCTGCTCGTGCGCCTGCGCGGGGTCCGGGCCGGGGTCGACCCAGTCGATCTCGCCACCGTCGGCGTCCTGGTTGTCGCGCCAGAACGGCAGGCGGAAGCGGCGGCGGCGCTGCAGGTCGATCACCCGTCGGCGCAGGATGCTCCAGAACAACGGCGCCCACTCGGCGGCCGGCTTGTCGGCGTAGTCCAGCATGCGCAGCAGCGCGTCCTGCACCGCATCCAGCGCGTCATCACGCTGGCGCAGGCCGGCCTCGGCGAAGCGGAAGGCGCGCGGCCCGACGCTGGCCAGGAACGCTTCCAGCGAGGCCGGAACGGCGTCGGCATCGATGGTTGAGGGGACAGGGCTGCTCACCAGCACAGGGTACGGTTCCTCGGCAGGGGTCACCATCGACAACGCGTGAGCGCGGTTGTGGTTGACCGGAACGCGCGCGGGGTTCAGCCCGTGGTTATGATGGGCCGACGAAGACAGAGCAGGAGCGTTGCCGGTGAGTGACGGGTTCGTGGCGCTGTACATCTTCATGTTGGCCGCGATTGCCGGCCACGTGATCATTTCCCGGGTCCCGGTGATCCTGCATACCCCGTTGATGTCGGGCTCCAACTTCATCCACGGCATCGTGCTGATCGGCGCGATGGTGGTGCTGGGGCACGCGCAGACACCGCTGGAGAAAATCCTCGGGTTCCTTGCCGTGGTGCTCGGCGCCGGCAACGCAGCCGGTGGCTATGTGGTCACCGCGCGCATGCTGGAAATGTTCAAGCCGAGCGTGCGCAAGACCGGCAACGATGAACCGAAGGAGCCACAGGCTTGAACATCAGCACCGTCGAACTGCTCGATTGGCTGGTCAAGGCCAGCTACCTGGTTGCCGCCACGTTGTTCCTGCTCGGCCTGCAGCGCATGGCCTCGCCGATGACCGCAAGCAGCGGTATCCGCTGGGCGGGGCTGGGCATGCTGCTGGCCACGGTGGCGACCTTCTTCCTGCCCGAACTGCACAACGTGCCGCTGATCCTGGTGGCACTGCTGCTGGGTGCCGGCCTGGCCTGGTGGTCGGCGGGCAAGGTCGCGGTCACCGACATGCCGCAGATGGTCGCGCTGTACAACGGCATGGGCGGTGGCTCGGCGGCGGCCATCGGTGCGGTGGAACTACTGCGCTATGCCTTCCTGGCCAACCGCGATACCACCCACTGGAGCGCGCAGGCGCTGGCCGACCTGGCCGCGCGCCAGCCGTCCGGCACGGTGCTGGTGCTGGCCGTGGTCGGCGCGGCGATCGGTGCTGTGTCGCTGTCCGGCTCGGTGATCGCCTGGGCCAAACTCGATGGCCGCCTCGACAAGCGCGTGACCTGGCCCGGCCAGCAGGTGATGAACCTGCTGGTGGCGCTGGCCGTAGTGGTGCTGGGCATCATCGCTGCAAGCACGCTCAGCACCTGGGCCATCGTTGCCTTCTTCGTGCTGGCGCTGGCGCTGGGCGTGTTGATGACGCTGCCGATCGGTGGCGCCGACATGCCCGTGGTGATCTCGCTGTACAACGCGTTCACCGGCCTGGCGGTGTCCTTCGAAGGCTACGTGCTGGGCAACGAAGCATTGATCATTGCCGGCATGATGGTCGGCGCAGCCGGCATCCTGCTGACCCGGTTGATGGCCAAGGCGATGAACCGGCCGATCCGCAACGTGCTGTTCTCCAATTTCGGCGGTGGCGCCGGGGGGGAAGCGCAGGCGATTTCCGGTTCGCAGAAGCCCATCGAAGCGGCCGACGTGGCCGCGATGATGGGCTTTGCCGAACGTGTGGTGATCGTGCCCGGCTATGGCATGGCCGTGGCCCAGGCCCAGCACAAGATCTGGGAACTGGCGCAGCGGTTGATCACGCGCGGGGTGAAGGTGAAGTTCGCCATCCACCCGGTGGCCGGGCGCATGCCCGGGCACATGAACGTGCTGCTGGCCGAAGCGGGTGTGCCGTATGACCTGATCGCGGACATGGACGACATCAATCCCGAATTCGCCACCACCGACGTGGTGCTGGTGATCGGCGCCAACGATGTGGTCAATCCGGTGGCGCGCACCGATCCGGCCAGCCCGATCTACGGCATGCCGGTGCTGGACGTGGTCAACGCGCGCAACGTGGTCGTGATCAAGCGCGGCAAGGGCACCGGCTTTGCCGGTATCGAGAATGCGCTGTTCTACGCCGACAACACGCGCATGCTGTATGGCGATGGTGCAGAGGCGGCGGCGTCGCTGGTCAGCGAACTGAAGGCGCTCGACGGCGGGCATTGAGGGTTGGGGTCGGATCCCTTTCCGCAGGAAAGGGCTCTGACCCCAGATCCAACCACCCATCCACGCGTGGCGTGGATCTACCAGGGCATCACCGGCGCGATCAATGCGCCAGCCACGCTCCAATCACAACGGCCACCGCCAGCCACAGCCATTCGACCACGCCATTGGCCAGGGTGATCAGCGTCCAGGCCAGGTGCGGGCCCATCCGCAGCGAGGCGTCCCACGGGTTCAGGCCCATCGAGCCGCCCATCCAGGCACTGGCGATGGCCCAGTTCGCGATGGCGGCCACCAGCAGCGTGCCCAGCACCACCAGGGCGATGCGCAGCTTGCCGGGGCCAAGTGTGCCCAGACGCAGCATGAACACCAGTTCCAGGGCGGTCAGTACCGCCATCCAGCCGACCGGACGGCCGGTGAACAGGGCGATCAGCATCCAGGCGAGGGGGGCGGTGGCCAGCGCCAGCAACAGCATGAAGGGCCAGAGCCAGGTAACGGTCCTGGCGCGTGCGGCATTGGAGGACATCGAAGCTCCTGAAGGTCACCCACAGGATACTGTGGTTTGCCGCAGTGCACCGGCGAGGGCCGGGCGCCTACGTTAGAATGCCGTCTTGCGTGGCTTCGGCCGCAGCCCCATATCGGTCCCCATGTATTCCCGTAGCAGCGAACCTGTCCACTTCGAACGCGATTGCGAGGCCGTGATGGTCCCGCAGGGCGACACCGTGACCCTGCCCGCCGGCAGCTATGGGTACATCACCCAGGCGTTGGGCGGCAGTTATTCGGTGTTCGTCGAGGGCAATCTGTTCCGCATCGCCGGCAAGGATGGCGATGCCATCGGCAAGGAAGCGCCGGCGCCGCTGGAGCTGCCCGACGATGCCAGCGACGAGCAGGTCGAACAACTGGTGTGGCAGCAGCTGCGCACCTGTTTCGACCCGGAAATTCCGGTGAACATCGTCGAACTGGGCCTGGTCTACGAGGTCGAGATCAAGCACCTGGACGAAGGGCAGCGCGAGATCGACGTGAAGATGACCCTGACCGCGCCCGCGTGCGGCATGGGCGACATCCTGGTCGACGACGTGCGCAGCAAGCTTGAAATGATCCCGACGGTGGCCGAGGCCGACGTCGAGCTGGTCTTCGATCCGCCGTGGAACCAGCACATGATGTCCGAGGCTGCGCGCCTCGAAACCGGCATGCTTTGACCCACGGCCCGCAGTGACGCGGGCCCGGCATTACCCGCAACCAGAACAGGAAATCTCCGGTGTCCCAGTCCATTCCCAGCTTCGCCGTCACCCGTTCGGACCACCCGCGCAGCGCTGAAGAGCGCGCCCAGATCCTGGAGAAGCCGGGCTTCGGCCTGCACTTCACCGACCACATGGTGGAAGTGCGCTGGGACAAGGACACCGGCTGGCACAACGCCAACGTGCGTGCCTATGGTCCGCTGCAGCTGGACCCGGCCGCGGCCGTGCTGCACTACGGCCAGGAGATCTTCGAGGGCATCAAGGCCTACCGCCATGCCGATGGTTCGATCTGGACCTTCCGCCCCGATGCCAACGGCCGTCGCCTGCAGCGTTCGGCGCAGCGCCTGGCGCTGCCGGAACTGCCGGTGGAGATCTTCGTCGAATCGCTGAAGCAGATGATCGCCGTCGACAGCGCCTGGGTGCCGTCGGCCGATGAGTCGAGCCTGTATTTCCGTCCGTTCATGATCGGCGATGAAGCCTTCCTTGGCGTGCGCGGCGCACACAAGGCCGGTTACTACGTGATCGCCAGCCCGGCCGGCCCGTACTTCGCCAAGGGCGTCGCCCCGGTGTCGATCTGGCTGTCCACCGAGTACGCGCGTGCGGCCAAGGGCGGCACCGGTGCGGCCAAGTGCGGTGGCAACTATGCCGCGTCGCTGCTGCCGCAGCAGAAGGCGCAGGCACAGGGCTGCTCGCAGGTGCTGTTCCTGGACCCGGTCGAAGGCAAGTATCTGGAAGAACTGGGCGGCATGAACGTGTTCCTGGTCTACAAGGACGGGACGCTGGTCACGCCGGAACTGTCCGGCAGCATCCTCGAGGGCATCACCCGCGAGAGCATCCTGCAGCTGGCCCGCGACCGCGGCATGAAGGTCGAAGAGCGCAAGGTCACCATTGACGAGTGGAAGCAGGGCGTGACCTCCGGCGAGATCGCTGAAGTGTTCGCCTGCGGTACCGCTGCGGTGGTCACCCCGATCGGCCAGCTGAAGGGCGAAGGCTTCTCGGTGGGCGACATCAATGCGCCGGCCGGCGAAGTGACCATGTCGCTGCGCAAGGAACTGACCGACATCCAGTACGGCCGCCTGCCGGACCGCCACGGTTGGCTGGTCAAGCTGGGTTGATCGCCTGCATTGAACTGTAGAGCCGAGCCCACGCTCGGCTGCTCCTCCGGAAAGCCCGTCCTTGTGACGGGCTTTCTGCGTTGTGAGCCTGGGGTCAGATCCCTTTTCCGCAGGAAAAGGGATCTGACCCCGAATCTACCGACGCCGATGTCAGCAAAGACATGATGAGACAGGACATTGCGCAGTCAGGTCTGTGCAGGTGACGCGAAAGTTCCTTCACCTTCACAAACCCTCGACCCGGAAAGTCTCAGATCCAACATTTCATCTTGCTGAAAAGACGCTGAAAATCTTGTGGTGTCCGGTTTGAGCCACTAGCGTCATCAACACAGCGGATGGTCAGGGGAATCCGCTGGCTCGCCGGACCCGAACCTCGCCATTGCAAGCCAGCCCACGGTTCAGGCCGGTGCTTCTGCCGATTCCGGCATTCCTACCATTAGAAGGGAAATCCGATGTCCCAGGTAACGCAACCGCGTGTGCGTCGTGTGTGGGTGGTCCTTGGTGCGTCCGTCCTGTCATCGCTGCTGCTGGCCACGCCTGCGCTGGCCGGTGATGTCCAGCTCAGCGGCCTGCAGTCCGCGCCGACCCATCAGCGGTTCATCGTGAAGTACCGCGACGGCAGTGCGCCGGTGGCCAACACCACCGCACTCGCCTCTTCGCTGAAGACCGCTGCTGCCGGCATCGCCAGCAGCCAGGGCCGCGCGCTGGGCCTGCAGCAGGTCCGCAAGCTCGCTGTCGGCTCCACCGTGGTCAGGACCGACCGTGCACTGGACCAGGCCGACGCCGAACTGCTGATGCGCAAGCTCGCCGCCGACCCGAACGTGGAATACGTCGAAGTCGACCAGATCATGCGCCCGACGCTGACCCCGAACGACACCCGCTTCAGCGAGCAGTGGGGCTTCGGTACGTCCAACGCGTCGATCAACGTGCGCCCGGCCTGGGACAAGGCCACCGGCACCGGCGTGGTCGTGGCCGTGATCGATACCGGCATCACCAACCATGCCGACCTCAACGCCAACATCCTGCCCGGCTATGACTTCATCAGCGACGCGGCGATGGCGCGCGATGGTGGTGGCCGTGACAGCAATCCCAACGACGAGGGTGACTGGTACGGCGACAACGAGTGCCAGGCCGGTTACCCGGGCTCGAACTCCAGCTGGCATGGCACCCACGTGGCCGGCACGGTCGCTGCGGTGACCAACAACAGCACCGGCGTGGCCGGTACCGCCTTCAATGCCAAGGTCGTGCCGGTGCGCGTGCTCGGCAAGTGCGGCGGCTATACCTCCGATATCGCCGACGCTATCGTCTGGGCCTCCGGCGGCACGGTCAGCGGTGTGCCGGCCAACGCCAATCCGGCCGAGGTCATCAACCTCTCACTGGGCGGCGGCGGCAGCTGCTCGACCACCTACCAGAACGCCATCAACGGCGCGGTCGGCCGTGGCACCACCGTGGTGGTCGCTGCCGGCAACAGCAATACCAACGTGTCCTCGTCGGTTCCGGCGAACTGCCCGAACGTGATCGCGGTTGCCGCGACCACCTCGGCAGGTGCACGTGCCAGCTTCTCCAACTACGGCACCGGCATCGACATCTCCGCACCGGGCCAGGGCATCCTGTCCACCCTCAACAGCGGCACCACCACCCCGGGCAGCGCCAGCTATGCGTCCTACAACGGCACCTCGATGGCGGCGCCGCACGTGGCTGGCGTCGTTGCGCTGATGCAGTCGGTGGCACCGAGCCCGCTCAGCCCGGCGCAGGTGGAAAGCATCATCAAGAGCACGGCGCGTCCGCTGCCGGGTGCGTGCTCGGGGGGTTGCGGCGCCGGCATCATCGACGCCGATGCCGCGGTGACAGCCGCGATCAACGGCACCACGCCCAACCCGGGTGGCACCGTGCTGCAGAACAACGTGCCGGTCACCGGCCTTGGCGCGGCCAGCGGCGCATCGCTCAGCTACACCGTCAACGTCCCGGCTGGCAGCGCGCAGCTGCGCGTGGCGATCAGCGGCGGCAGCGGTGACGCCGACCTGTACCTGCGCCAGGGCAGTGCCCCGACCGACACCGTCTACACCTGCCGCCCGTACCTGAGCGGCAACAACGAGACCTGCACCGTCAACAGCCCCGCTGCCGGCGTATGGCACGTGCGGGTGAAGGCGTACAGCACCTTCTCGGGCGTGACCCTCAACGCCCAGTACTGAGCCCAAGCCCCTCTCCATGGGCACGCCCCGGCCTCGGCCGGGGCGTTTTTTTTAGGGGCGGCGAAGCGGAGAAAGCAATGTGCAGCAGTGCATTTGCTCTTGCTCTGCCCTTGACCTTGCTGGCCGCGCATCGGCAACTGTCTGGAGAGGCTCAGGCTCCCATCGCAGGACCGTTGGCGCCATGGATGGCGCCATCGAGCCCCCATGGATGGGT
>NZ_JBYOLA010000012.1:0-138097 GCF_057799055.1 Stenotrophomonas sp. 14P6.2.3 | reverse complement strand
CGTGGCGGAACAGCGAATCCACCCAGTAGTTGAGGTCGCCTTCCTGACCGCCGGCAGCCGCGGTGCCGACACCGGCAGCAGCGACGCCTGCGGTGGAGACAGCAGCGCCCGCGGTGGCACCGGCCACCTTGGCACCGGCGCCCAGCACGCCACCGATGGCCGAGGTCAGCAGACCGGCAGTGAGCAGCGTGGCCACGGCCCAGGACACAAAGCCGTGCGCGGTATCGCGGAAGTAGGTTTCATCGCCGTGGATCTGCGTCCACTTGGTGCGCAGGCGGCCTGCCAGATAGCCGCCCAGACCGGAAGCGGCCAGCGCGGTGAAGGTGAGCCACGCGACGCTGGTCCAGCCGAAGGTTTCCTTGGAAACGCCTTCGAACGACCACGGCGATACCGAGGACAGGCCGAGGCCTACACCCAGGATGAGCAGGATGAGGGACAGTGCAGCAGCGGCAACGGCGCCGGCGAAAATGGCGCCCCAGGACACCGCGCTTTCGCTTGGCGGTGGCACAACGGGAGTGGCCACCACGGTGGCGATGTCAGGACCGAGTGGATCGCGCTCGGGTAGGTCGAAACGGGTACTCATGGGTTGGATGCTCCGTATCAGTGCTGCAGGTGCAGCTAGCGTCCTGAGGCTGCGCGAGCGCTTGTGAAGCTGGTGAGACCCTTGAATCACGCGCTCTTGGCGCGGCGAACAGCGTGCCAACCAAGGTTGGCATCTACCAGAAGCAAAAAAAAACGCCCCGCAATCGCGGGGCGTCTTCAGCACAAACTACGCAGGGCGATCAGCCCTGGTAGTCGCGCACGTCGTGGCCGGTGTAGACCTGGCGCGGACGGCCGATCTTCATTTCCGGGTCGACCTGCTGTTCCAGCCAATGCGAGACCCAGCCGGAAGTGCGGCCCAGGGCGAACATGACGGTGAACATCTCGGTCGGGATCTGCAGCGCCTTGTAGATGATGCCGCTGTAGAAATCGACGTTCGGGTACAGCTTGCGGGCGACGAAGTACTCGTCCTGCAGCGCGGCCTGTTCCAGCTTCACGGCCACGTCCAGCAGCGGATCCTGCACGCCCAGCTGCTTGAGCACCTTGCCGGTCATCTCGCCGATGACCTTCGCGCGCGGGTCGAAGTTCTTGTACACGCGGTGGCCGAAGCCCATCAGGCGGAAGCCGGAGGTCTTGTCCTTGGCCTTGAGCACGGCCGACTCGACGTTGTCGGCCGAACCGATTTCTTCCAGCATCTTCAGCACGGCTTCGTTGGCACCGCCGTGGGCCGGACCCCACAGCGCGGTGACGCCAGCGGCGACCGACGCGTACGGGTTGGCACCGGTCGAACCGACCAGACGCACGGTCGAGGTCGACGCGTTCTGCTCGTGGTCGGCGTGCAGGATGAACAGCAGGTCCAGCGCCTTGACCACGTCCTGGTTCAGTTCGTACTTGCCATCGGCCGACTCGAAGGTCTGCTTCAGGAAGCGGCTGACGTAGTCCAGCGAGGTGTCCGGCTTGTTGGCCGGCAGGCCCTTGCCATGGCGGTAGATCAGCGCCGACAGGGTCGGCACCTTGGCGATCAGGCGCACGGCAGCCTGGCGGCGCTGTTCGGCGTCGGACAGGTCCAGCGAGGCATGGTAGATGCCCGACAGCTGCGCGATGGCGGCGGTCAGGATGGCCATCGGATGGGCATCCTTGGCGAAGCTGCCGATCAGGGTGTTGATCGACTCATCGACGTTGGCTTCGGCAGCCAGCTCGTCGGTGAAGGCCTTCAGCTGCTCGGCGCTCGGGCGCTCGCCGTTGATCAGCAGGTAGGCCACTTCGACGTAGCTCGACTTCTCCGACAGCTGCTCGATCGGGTAGCCGCGATACAGCAGCACGCCCTTGTCGCCGTCGATGTAGGTGATGGCAGACTTGCAGCTGGCCGTCGCGGTGAAACCGGAATCGTAGGTGAAATACCCCGTTTCCTTGGTCAGCTTCGCGATGTCGACGCAGTCGTTGCCGAGGGTGGGTTTGATGACGGGCAGAACGACCGACGTATCGCCGGCGTTGAGCGTGACCTGATCAAGATCGGACACTGTGTGCGCTCCTTCATGGGAAGGCGCCTGCCCAAGCGCATTGGTCAGGCACGTGAATGACGTCCTCGGCCTGTGCCGGGGATCAGGTCATTATCGCACAGCAGCATTTGCCGGGCGCTAGACAGAAGTCGTAGACGACAGGCAGCCGACACCCTGCCAGCGAGCGGCCGGGATCGGCAAACGCGTTGTCACAAGGACGCAGTGTTCCGTCCATCCAAACGCCCGTTGGGCAGGCGTCGGACAAAAACAAACGGCCGCGCAGAGCGCGGCCGTCGGTTCGAACCGGGTACGACGTATCAGCGCGCGTAGCGCTTCTGGAACTTGTCGATACGGCCCGAGGTGTCGATGACCTTGTGCTTGCCCGTGTAGAACGGATGCGAAGCCGAGGAAATTTCAACCTTCACCAGCGGGTAGTCGTTGCCGTCTTCCCACTTGATGGTTTCCTTCGTCGCCATGGTCGAGCGGGTCAGGATCTTGAAATCGGAGGTGACGTCATGGAAGACGACGTCGCGGTAGTTCGGATGGATATCGGCCTTCATGGGCTCACACCGTAAATGGGCTGGTGGTCAAGAGCGGCATTATAAGCACTGGTTGCCGCCCGGGGCAACCAGTGCGGGGGGCGAATCTCAGTCCGCGCCCAGGGCCTGGCGTACCAGGGCCTCGAAACGCCCCTGGTCGTAGGCCATCAGCAGATCACAATTGTCCGGCTGGCCGGTCTGGCGGTTCCAGTCGACGATGGTGGCGCCACGACTGAACGTGCCGTTCAGTTCCACATTCAGCGGCCGCGACTCGACCTGCAGCTGCCCTTCCGGGTTCAACGCCCAGGCCATGGCCAGCGCATCGGCGGTGTACCAGCGCCCGCCCTTGCTGTCTTCGGACAGGCCACGGGTCTTGCGCGAGATCAGCTCGTAGAAGCGCGCGCGATCGGAATCGGCGCCCAGCCACTGTTCGGCTTCGGTCAGCGGCAGGCCGTGGGCAACGGTGGCTTCCCAGTCCGACACCAGCAGGTGCGGGAACGCGGTGAACACCACATGCGCGGCTTCCGGATCGAAGGCGATGTTGAATTCAGCAGCGGGGGTGATGTTGCCGTGGCAGGTGACTGCACCGCCCATCACCACGATGCGCTTGATGCGCTGGGGCAGGGTCGGGTCGAGCTTCAGCGCCAGCGCCAGGTTGGTCAGCGGGCCGAGCATCACCAGCATCAGTTCGCCGGCATGTTCGTGCGACAAACGCAGGATCGCCAGCGCGGCGTGCTCGGCGTCGGCCTGGCGGCTCGGCGGCGGCAGGTCCACGTCGCCGTAGCCATCGCGGCCATGCACGTGGGCGGCGTCAACGGACGGATGCAGCAGCGGATCGGGGCTGCCGGCGAACACCGGCACGTCGGTGCGGCCGACGATGTCGCAGAGCTTGAGGGCGTTGCGGACGGTGTACTGCAGGCCTACGTTGCCGGCGGCGATGGTCAGGGCGACCACGTCATGCCGTTCATCGGCGAAGGCCATCAGCAGGGCCAGTGCGTCGTCGACACCAGGATCGGTATCGATCAACAGCGGGATCTTCTTGGTCATCGTTGCCGTCTTCAGATCGGCAACGAAGTGTGGACCGGGAAGATGACCGTTGCAAGTATGGGGGTTCGGGTTCGGCAGGGCGGCGCCCTGCACCCGCAGAGGCCGGAGCAACGGCAACGGCAAAAGCTGGGATTCCTTGGGATGGCGGGGTGGGTCCGGTTGCGGGGGACGCCGTGAATACGTCCATGTAGGCTCGGTCGCGCCTTGCTCGTGTGCGCCGTCCTGCGCACACGGCAAGACCGGGGTTGGGCGTCCTGCCCAACCCGCCCGAGGCATGCCTCGGGCCCATGGCGCTCACGCCCCCGCCACCGGACCCACCCCGCCTTCGACAGTTTTCCGCGATCTGTCGGAATGGCATGGCCTGCACTTGGTGGGTGTCGACCCTGCAGCTGTTGGTAGGTGTCGACCCTGGTCGACACAGTAGATCCACGCCATGCGTGGATGGATGTCGGAGGGATCGGGAAAGATGACGTAATCGCCCTACGCTTGCAGGGCCTCGCTGCAATTGCAGCGTTTTCGACTTTTCCAATGATTCTCATTGAAGCGACGAGGGCTGTCGTGGACATCATGAGGGGCCATCGACAACGGATGGCACGGGCTTCCAATCCCGTTTGACTTACGTTGTTTACGCTTGCCTGCCGGCGTTGCGCGCGTGTTCCTGCGTGGCGTCCGGCAGGCAATCCGTCCGTGCGCCTTTTGGCGGGCGGTGAGTGGGGGCCTCGTGCCCGCCGGCTTATCAACGTTAGTCACCGGTATTGGAACCACTCACCGTCCGCCACCCTCGCCTTCGCGTGGGTGGCCTCTTGCCTTGCGCACAAGGACTGCCGACATGACCGCATCCCGCTATCCCTTCCTGTTCGCCACGCTGGGCGATGCCGCCGCCAGCATCCCCGATGAGCTGGCGCAGGCGCTGGAAACCACCCTCGCCGCCCCCGCGACCGGACCTACGGACGACGGCTTCACCCTGTTGCGTTGCCTCAAGCGCATCCGCCAGGGCGAAGGTGCCGATGGTCAGCCGTGGCCGAGCCGCTGGCATACACCTGGCCAACGTGTGGCGCTGGCCCGCATCGACCGCGCCAATGCCGGGCTGATCCTGCTGCTGGAGATGCTGCACGCCAGTGAGCGCGTGCGCGTGGACGGCGAAGAAGTGCAGCAGATAGGCGATGACATCCGCGAGGGACTGCTGCTGGCCTGCCGTGGTTTGTCCGAATACATGGGTACGCAGTTGCCGGCAGCGTGACCAAGCGTTGGGCAGTCCCTTTCAGATCGGGGAAGACCTATCCCATGTTCGTTTACAAACATGAACAAGCTGCGATTAGAGGCGTCCTTGGCGATCTCAACGTCATTTGCTATAAAAACCTATACTCATTTTATAGAAAACAGACATGAAGCTGCCCATACCAGCGCCTGACCTGTCGACGCTTGCCCGGAAATACGTCGAGACCCTCGGGAGCATTCTCGATGCCCGGATCGGTCCTGAGGTAAACGGCGTCTACGAACATTGGGACAAACTGCGCCATAGGACGCCCCCGGAAGGCCTGAACGCGGATCAGTGGTGGCTGGGCATCGCGTGGACGCGGGCGGCGTTGTTGAAGCCCCTGCCGCAGTTGCTGGACAAGACACAGCAACCTTTCAAGCTGGCTCTCACCGACTCGATGCAACGGCGCCTGCACTACATCGACAGGGAAGCCGCAGGTTCGGTGAAGGGCGTGGACGCAGCCAGCGGCCAAGGACGGTTCCTGATCCGCTCGTTGATTGAGGAAGCCATGACCTCATCGCAGCTGGAAGGCGCCTCGACCACGCGAGCCGTAGCGAAGGAAATGCTGAGTACTGGCCGGGCTCCACGTGACCAGTCCGAGCGCATGATCTACAACAACTACATGGCGATGAACGTCATCCGCGAGCGCGGCATACGCCCCATCACGCCCACCGAAATTCTGGAACTGCACAGCATCCTCACTGACGGCACGCTTGAGCTTCCAACCGACTCCGGGCGATTCAGAACGGCCGAGGACAACGTTGCGATCTTCGACCGCGGTTCACCGCCGACGCTGCTGCACATTCCTCCTCCGGCCGAGGAAGTGCCTGCGAGGATTGAGCGGCTGTGCCAGTTCATCAATGAAGAAAGCACACCGTTCATTCATCCGGTCGCCAAGGCAATCGCACTGCATTTCCAGATTGGCTACGACCATCCTTTCGTGGATGGCAACGGGCGCACCGCGCGCGTGCTTTTCTACTGGGCGATGATGAATGCTGGGTATTGGATGACCGAGTACCTGTCTATTTCCAGCGTACTGAAGAAATCCCCGGGCAAGTACATGCGGGCTTACCTGTATACCGAGAGTGACAATCGGGATCTTGGCTACTTCGTGTCGCAGCAACTGGAGGCCATTGAGCAGTCGATCCAGGGACTGCATGCCTACATCGCCAGGAAGCATGCAGAGGATCAAGCGGCGAGGCGCATGCTTCGTACAGCTCGACTTGGCAACGGACCGCTCAATCACCGCCAGCGCGCTTTGCTCGCCAACGCACTGAAGGATCCCGATCGCACTTACACCGTGGCCAGCCACCAGGCAGCGCACACCATTACATATCCGACTGCGCTGAAGGACCTGAACGGATTGGTGACGGCCGGACTTGTCAGTAAAGAGCGCGTGGGGAAGGCGTCCGAGTATTTCGTGCTTCCTGGGCTGCCCGAGCGCTTGGCACTGTAGCTCCACGCCATGCGTGGAGGTGTGTCGAAGCAACGTGCCGCGCGCGGTCAGGCCGAGGCGTACCGCACGGCGGTACCGATCCAGCGCTGCACCACGCGATCTGCAAGCGCCGGTTGCTGCGCCAGCAGGCGTTCGGCCAGCGCATGCACACCCGGCAGCAGGCCCGCATCGCGCGCAAGATCGGCGATGCGGAAACCGGCCAGGCCGGTCTGGCGGGTGCCCAGCAGTTCGCCGGGACCGCGCAGTTCCAGATCCTTCTCGGCGATGACGAAACCGTCGTTGGTCTCGCGCATGGTCTGCAGGCGTTCGCGCGCCATCTGCGAGAGCGGCGCTTGATACAGCAGCACGCAGCGCGACACCGCCGAACCACGGCCGACGCGGCCACGCAGCTGGTGCAGCTGGGCCAGGCCCAGGCGCTCGGCATTCTCGATCACCATCAGCGAGGCATTGGGCACGTCCACGCCGACTTCGATCACCGTGGTGGCCACCAGCAGGTCGATGTCACCGGCCTTGAACGCGACCATCGTCGCCAGCTTCTCGGCCGCTTTCAGCCGGCCATGCACCAGCCCCACGCGCACGCCAGGCAGCAGCGCCTGCAGCGATTCGTAGGTGGCCTGCGCGGGCGTGGCATCCAGCTCTTCGCTTTCTTCGATGAGCGTGCATACCCAATAGACCTGCCGCCCTTCCTGGCATGCCAGGGCGATGCGCTCGATCAGCTCGGGGCGACGATCATTGTTCAGTGCAACGGTCTGCACCGGCGTGCGGCCCGGCGGCAGCTCGTCGATGGCCGATACATCCAGGTCGGCGTACTCGGACATCGCCAGCGTGCGCGGAATCGGCGTGGCGGTCATCACCAGCTGGTGCGGCACGTTGTTGCCGCCCTTGCCCTTGTCGCGCAGCGCAAGCCGCTGGTGCACGCCGAAGCGGTGCTGCTCGTCGACGATGGCCAGGGCCAGATCCTGGAACACCACCGCCTCCTGCATCAGCGCGTGGGTACCCACCACCACCTGCGCTTCGCCGTTGGCGACCTGCTCCATTACCTTCGCGCGCGCCTTGCCGGTGACCTTGCCGGCCAGCCAGGCAATGCGCACGCCCAGCGGTTCCAGCCAGCCGCGCAGATTGTTGAGATGTTGTTCGGCCAGCAGTTCGGTGGGGGCAGCCAGTGCGACCTGCTTGCCCTGCTCCACCGCCAGCATCGCCGCCAACGCGGCCACTACTGTCTTGCCCGAGCCGACGTCGCCCTGCACCAGCCGCAGCATCGGGCTGGGGCGCGCGAGGTCTTCGCGGATCTGCTTGAACACGCGCGCCTGCGCACCGGTCAACGCGAATGGCAGCTGCTTGAGCAGCGCCTTGGCCAGCTTGCCGGGGCCGGCCAGCGGCGGTGCGTGATGCGCCTGCAGCGCAATGCGCTGGCGACGCAGGCTGAGGTGGTGCGCCAGCAGTTCTTCCATCGCCAGCCGGCGCTGCGCTGGATGGGTGCCGGCAGCGAGTGCGGCCAGGTCTGCATCCGGCGGCGGCTGATGCACGGTCAGCAGCGCGCTGCGCAGCGATGGCAGGCCGAGGCCATCAAGCCAGCCGGTGGGCAGCAGTTCCAGCGTGCTTTCTTCCGGCAGGCGATCAAGCGCCTGGCCGATCAGCTTGCGCATCGTCATCGGGCCGACGCCTTCGACGGTGGGATACACCGGGTCGAGGCGGTCGCCGAGATCGGGGTCGTCATTGCGCCCCAGCACCTGGTAGCTGGGATGGACGATTTCCAACCCCAGGTGCCCCGGCTTGGGCGTGCCGAAGCAGCGCAGCCGGTTGCCGACCGCGAACTGGCCGACCTGCTGCTGGCGGAAATGGAAGAAGCGCAGCACCAGGGTGCCCTGCCCTTCGTCCTCCACCGCTACCTTCAGCATCGGCCGGTAGCGCATGCCGCGCTCGACGGCGATCACCCGCACTTCCACCTGCGCCGGAATGCCGTTGCGCAGGTCTTCGATGCGGGTCAGCCGGGTGCGGTCTTCATAGCGCAGCGGCAGGTGCAGCCACAGATCCTGCAGGGTGGCCAGGCCACGCGCCTGCAGCTTGGCGGCCACGGCCGGACCGACGCCGGCGAGCATCGCAAGCGATGCTTCACCGGACGGTGCCAGTGCCGGGGTGACCGCCGCCTTGCGTGCCACGTGGCGGTCAGTCGATGACCATCACCGCGTCGACCTCGAAGTTGGCGCCCTTCGGCAGGCCGGAGACTTCGATGGTGGAACGGGCCGGGAACGGGGCCTGGAAATAGTCCTGCATCACGGCGTTGACCTTGGCGAATTCGGCCAGGTCGGTCAGGTACAGGCCCAGGCGCACGACCTTGTCCAGCGAACCGCCAGCGGCTTCGGCCACGGCCTTGAGGTTGTCGAAGGCACGACGGGCCTGTGCTTCGACGTCACCCACGCCGACGATCTCGCCGGTGGCCGGGTCGAGCGGAATCTGGCCGGAGAAATACACGGTGTTGCCGGCGCGCACGGCCTGCGAGTACGGGCCGATGGCGGCCGGGGCCTTTTCGGTGTTGATGATCTGGCGGGACATGGGTCGCTCCGGTGCGTTGGGGGAAAACAGAGCGGTGATTGTACCGGGTGGATGCCATGCAGGCGGGGTCGGATCCGTTTCCCCTCGGGAAACGGCTCTGACCCCGTGCATGTAATCGGATCACGCGATGGGGTCAGAGCCCTCTCCGTTGGAGAGGGATCCGACCCCGGATTCGAAGCAGGGTTATTGCCGGCGAACCGCCTGCACGACCGAGAGGCGGCGCAGGCGACGCATCACTTCGGCCAGGTGGTTGCGGTCGCGTACCTGGATGTTGAACGCCAGCACTGCGGCGTTGAAATCGCGGTCCAGGTAATCCACGCGCTCGATGTTGGAATGGCTCTGCGCGATCGCCGCAGCCAGCTGCGCGAGCACGCCGGTACCGTTCTCCACTTCCACCACCAGCGAGGTGTCGTAGTCGCCAGACACCGTGGTATCCCAGCCGATCAGCACCCAGCGCTCGGGCGACTTGCGCAGTTCGGCCAGGTTCGGGCAATCCATGCGATGCACCACGATGCCCTTGCCGGCGGTGTGGTAGCCCATGATGTCGTCGCCCGGAATCGGCTGGCAGCAGCCGGCGAAGGTGACCACGCCGCGCTCGCTGCCATTGATCAGGATCTTTTCCTGCGAGCTGTGGCGCGAATGCGCGCCGCCGCGCAGCTCGGCGTACGCCATCAGCGCCTGTGCGGCCTGGGTCGGCATCCAGTTGCCCAGCGCGACTTCGGCCAGCAGGGCCTCCAGGCGCGGGAAACGATGTTCGGCCAGGAAAGCATCCAGGCGGCCCTTCGGCAGGCGCTCCAGCGAGCTGTCCATCGCCTCCAGCGCGCGGTCGAGCATGCGGTGGCCCAGCTGCACGGCATCTTCGTGCTCCAGCTGCTTGAGCTGGTGGCGGATGGCGGTGCGTGCCTTGCTGGTGACCACGAACTCCAGCCACTGCGGCTTGGGCGTGGCCGAGCGCGCGGTGATGATCTCCACCGACTGCCCCGACACCAGCTTGGTGCGCAGCGGCACCAGTTTCTTGTCCACGCGCGAGGCCACGGCCATGTTGCCGACATCGGTATGCACGGCATAGGCGAAGTCGAGCGCGGTGGAATTGCGCGGCAGGGCCAGGATCTTGCCCTTCGGCGTGAACAGGTAGACCTCGTCCGGGAACAGGTCGACCTTGACGTTGTCGAGGAACTCCAGCGAGGAACCGGCGGCACGCTGCGAATCAATCAGTTCGACGATCCAGGCGTGCGCGCGGCTCTGCGCGCTGTTGGGCGAGTCACCGCCGAACTTGTAGGTCCAGTGCGCCGCCACGCCGCGCTCGGCGATCAGGTCCATCTCTTCGGTGCGGATCTGCACTTCGATCGGCGAACCATACGGGCCGAACAGCACCGTGTGCAGCGACTGGTAACCGTTGGCCTTGGGGATCGCGATGAAATCGCGGAAGCGCCCGTCCAGCGGTTTGAACGCGGCATGCACTGCGCCCAGCGAGTGGTAGCACTGCGGCACGCCGCGCACGACCAGGCGGAAGCCGAACACGTCCATCACCTGGTCGAAGGATTTGTTCTCGTCGCGCATCTTGTTGTAGATGCTCCACGGGGTCTTGATGCGGCTGACCAGGCGGTGCTCGATGCCCTCCTTGGCCAGGCGCTGCGACAGCTGCACTTCCACCTGCGCCAGCGCCTCGCGGCGCACCACCGGCTGGCTGCGGATGTGCTTTTCCAGGATGGCATGGCGCCACGGATACAGCGCCTTGAAGCCGAGGTTCTGCAGTTCGCTCTTGACCAGGCTCATGCCCAGCCGCTGCGCGATCGGGGCGTAGATCTCCAGCGTCTCGCGGGCGATGCGGCCACGCGCTTCGCGGCTCTGCGCGCCCAGCGTGCGCATGTTGTGCAGGCGGTCGGCCAGCTTGATCATGATCACGCGCAGGTCGCGCGACATCGCCAGCAGCATCTTGCGGAAGCTCTCGGCGGCCGCTTCCTGGCGGTCGCGGAACTTCAGCTTGTCCAGCTTGGTGACGCCGTCCACCAGCTCGGCCACCGCTTCACCGAACTCGGCCGACAGCGCCTCGCGGGTCAGCGGGGTGTCTTCGATGGTGTCGTGCAGGATCGCGGCGATCAGCGCTTCCACGTCCAGGCCGAGCTCGGCCAGCACCTGGGCCACGGCCACCGGATGGGTGATGTAGGGCTCGCCCGACTTGCGCGTCTGCCCAGCGTGCGCGGAGGCGCCGACTTCCCACGCACGGCGCAGCAGCGGCAGCTGCTCGGGCGACAGGTAGTGGGCGGCGCGTTCGAGCTGGAGGACGTAATCGGGTACGGCGGCAGCGGGGACTGCGGCGACCTTGGCAGTGGGGCCTGGGTTCATGACCAAAGCCTATGCCAGCGCGACGTTTACGGCAAACCCTGAATGCGAAACAGCCCGCACGGGGCGGGCTGTTCGGCGTATCCAGCGATGACGTTGATCGATGCGATCAATCGTCGTTCTTGGACATGTCTTCGTCGGCGACCACTTCAGCGGCGGCCCACTCCAGCGCTTCGCGCTCGGCGCGCTCACGCTCGGCCTTCTCGACTTCGTCGATCAGCGCGTTGTCGATCTTGCGGGCAGCGATCTCGCGCAGCGCCAGCACGGTCGGCTTGTCCTCGGTCTCGCTGTTGTCCAGCGTGGCCTGCACGCCATTGGCGAGCTGACGGGCGCGCTTGGAGGCCATCATCACCAGCTCGAAACGGTTGTTAACGACTTCCAGGCAATCTTCTACGGTAATGCGGGCCATACGGGCTCCCGGCGACCGGTCGGCCGCTCAGTCGAATGAGGGAAAGGGGACGGAGTGTACTGGCAGGGGCTGGACAAAATCAAGCCAACCCCCACCGGACCCTTTAGGAATCAATCAGTTGAACTCGCATCCGGGGTCAACAGGGCCTGGATCAGGCCGGCATGGCGGACCTTCTGGGCGTCCCGGCGCAGGCGGCTGGCGGTGAAGATCGCGCACAGTTCGTCCACGGCGGTGTCGAACACTTCATTGACGATGACGTAGTCGAACTCGTTGAAGTGCAGCATTTCATCGCGGGCAGCACCCAGACGCTGGGCGATGACCGCCTCGCTGTCCTGGCCGCGCTTGCGCATGCGGTCCTGCAGGGCCTGCTTGGACGGCGGCAGGATGAACACCGTCACCGTGCCCGGCACCAGCTGGCGCACCTGCTGAGCGCCCTGCCAGTCGATCTCCAGCAGCACGTCCTGGCCGGCGTTCAGCTGCGGCTCCACCGACTGCCGGGCGGTGCCCTTCCAGTCGCCATGCACCCAGGCGTGTTCGAAGAAGTCGCCGGCGGCGATCATCTCCTCGAACTTCTCCGCGCTGACGAAGTGGTAGTGCTGGCCGTTCACTTCACCCGGGCGCATGGCCCGCGAGGTGAAGGAGATCGACAGCGCGATCTGCGGGTCGCGCGCCAGGGTGGCGTTGACGATGCTGCTCTTGCCGGCGCCGGAGGGCGCGGCCACGATGTACAGCGTGCCGCGTGCGATCGCGGCCGGGGGCGTGGAAATGCTCATTCGATGTTCTGCACCTGCTCGCGGATCTGGTCGATCAGCACCTTCAGCTCGACGGCGGCATTGGACGTGCGGCTGTCCACCGACTTCGAACCGAGCGTGTTGGCCTCGCGGTTGAACTCCTGCAGCAGGAAGTCCAGGCGGCGGCCAACCGGCTCGCGCTGCTTGAGCACACGGCGGATCTCGACGATGTGGCTGGACAGGCGATCCAGCTCCTCGTCCACGTCCAGCTTCTGCAGCCACATCACCAGTTCCTGCTCGGCGCGGCCCGGATCGACCGGATGCGGCAGGTCGGCCAGGCGGGCGGCGAGCTTGGCGCGCTGGCCGTCGCGGATGGCTGGAATCAGCGTACGGACCTCGGCGGCGATGCGCTCGATGGCATCCACGCGCTCGGCAATCGCGGTGGCCAGCGTATTGCCTTCACGCTCGCGGGCGGCGATGAAGCTGTCCAGCACCTGGTCCAGCAGCGCCAATGCTTCAACCTGCAGGGCTGCGGCATCGGTGGCCTCGCCCTGGGTGACGCCGGGCAACTGCAGCAGGTCGGTGAAGCTGACCTGCAGGTTGGGGAAATCGGAGGTCAGCCGGTGTGCCAGCTGGCCCAGCTGGCCCAGCAGCACCTCGTTGATCTGCAGGCTGGCAGCCGATTCCGGCGCGCGCAGGCGCATCACCAGATCCAGCTTGCCACGGCTCAGGCGCGCGGAAATGCGCTCGCGCAGCTGCGGTTCCAATGCGCGCAGTTCCTCGGGCAGGCGGGTGCCCACTTCCAGGAACCGGTGGTTGACCGAGCGCAGCTCGCAGCCCAGCGTGCCCCACGTGGTGGAACGCTCGCCGCCGGCATAGGCCGTCATGCTTCGAATCATGGATGTATCCGGTGCTTGCAAAGGGGGAATGGTACCCTAGCGGTCTCTTTTGAGCCCCTTTCCCCGCCCCGTGAAGGCCGCGGGGATGGCGGCGTACTCCCTTTCCCAACGGAACCTGCCCCATGTCCGATTTCCGCCCCAGTGGCCGTCAGCCCGATCAGCTGCGCCCGGTCGTCATCCAGCGCGGTTTCACCCGCCACGCCGAAGGTTCGGTGCTGGTCTGCTTCGGTGAAACCCGCGTGCTGTGCACGGCCAGCATCGAGAACCGGGTGCCGGGCTTCCTGCGTGGCAAGGGCGAAGGCTGGGTGACCGCCGAGTACGGCATGCTGCCGCGCGCCACCCACACCCGCAGCGACCGCGAAGCCGCACGCGGCAAGCAGGGCGGCCGCACGCTGGAGATCCAGCGCCTGATCGGCCGCAGCCTGCGTGCCTGCGTGGACCGCAACGCACTGGGCGAACGCATCATCACCCTGGACTGCGACGTGCTGCAGGCCGACGGCGGTACCCGCACTGCTGCCATCACCGGCGCCTACGTGGCCCTGGTCGATGCGGTGAACGTGCTGATGAAGCGCGGTGACATCAAGCGCAACCCGATCCTCGGCGCGGTGGCGGCGGTGTCGGTCGGCGTCTACCGCGGCACCCCGGTGCTGGACCTGGATTACGCCGAAGACAGCGACTGCGACACCGACATGAACGTGGTGATGAACGATGGCGGCGGTTTCATCGAACTGCAGGGCACCGCTGAAGGCCATGCCTTCCGCCGTGACGAGCTGGATGCGCTGCTGGGCCTGGCCGAAAAGGGCGTGACCGAGCTGCTGGCCGCGCAGCAGGCAGCGCTGTCGGCATGAACCGGCGCATTGCCCTGACCACCCTGGTGGTGGCCGACTACGACGAAGCCATTGCCTGGTACACCGGCAAGCTCGGCTTCCAGCTGCTGGACGACATCGACCAGGGCAGCAAGCGCTGGGTAGTGGTCGGCCCGACCGATGGCAGCGCTGCCGCCCTGCTGCTGGCCCGCGCCAGCAACGACGAACAGCGCAGCCGCATCGGCAACCAGACCGGCGGCCGCGTCGGCTTCTTCCTCAACACCGATGACTTCCGCCGCGACCACGCGGCGATGCTGGCCGCCGGTGTCGAATTCCTGGAAGAACCGCGCGAAGAACCCTACGCCACCGTCGCGGTGTTCCGCGACCTGTACGGCAACACCTGGGACCTGTTGGAGCCCCGCTGATGAAGAAGCTTGTCCTGGCCAGCCACAACGCTGGCAAGCTGGTGGAAATGCAGGAAATCCTCGCCGACCTGCCGCTGCAGATCACTTCGGCCGCCGAACTGGGCCTGGGCGATGTGGAAGAGACTGGCCTGACCTTCGTCGAGAACGCGCTGCTGAAGGCGCGCGCCGCCTGCGAAGCGACCGGCCTGCCGGCGCTGGCCGATGATTCGGGGCTGATCGTCGATGCCCTCGGCGGTGCGCCGGGTCTGTACAGCGCGCGCTATGCGGGCCACCCGACCAATGCAGCGGCCAACAACGCCAAGCTGCTGGAAGCAATGGCCGACATCGCCGATGGCCAGCGCAGCGCCCGCTTCTATGCGGTGATCGTGCTGCTGCGGCATGCCACCGACCCGCAGCCGCTGATCTGCGAGGGCCGCTGGGAAGGGCAGATCATCCGCGAACTGCGCGGCAGCAACGGCTTCGGCTACAACCCGGTGTTCCTCGATACCGCCCACGGCCTGACCGCTGCGGAAATGGAACCGGCGTTGAAGAATGCCATCAGCCATCGCGCCATCGCCCTGCAGCAGCTCAAGCAGCAGCTCGCGGCCTGGCTCTGATACCCCATCCGATCAACACAGGGAAGCCGGCCCGCGGCCGGCACTACCGATGACTGCCATGCCGCACGACCACGACCACGATCACTGCAACCACCTGCCCGGCGAGTCCTGCGACCACGACACCCCGCCACGTCTGGTGCCGCCGCCGCTGGCGCTGTACGTGCATCTGCCGTGGTGCGTGCGCAAGTGCCCATACTGCGATTTCAACTCGCACCAGGCCAAGGGCGAACTGCCCTTCGATGCCTACATCGATGCGCTGGTGCGCGACCTCGATCAGGACCTGCCGCTGGTCTGGGGCCGGGTGGTCAGCAGCGTGTTCTTCGGTGGCGGCACGCCCAGCCTGTTCCCGCCGGAAGCCATCGACCGCTTCCTGCAGCAGGCCAGCGCGCGTCTGCGCTTCGCGCCCAATGCCGAGATCACCCTGGAAACCAACCCGGGCACCGCCGAGCACGGCCGCTTCGACCGCTACCGTGCGGCCGGGGTCAACCGCCTCAGCTTCGGCATCCAGAGTTTCGATGATGCGATGCTCAAGCGCCTGGGCCGCATCCACGACAGTGGCGAGGCCGAGCGCGCGGTGAAGATGGCGCAGGACGCGGGCTACGACAATTTCAACATCGACCTGATGTACGCCCTGCCGGAGCAGACCCTGGCCGGTGCCGAGGCCGACCTGGAACGCGCGTTCGCGTTGCAGCCGACCCACATCTCGCACTATCAGCTGACCCTGGAACCGAACACCGTGTTCTTCGCGCGGCCACCGCAGGGCATCCCCGATGAAGACAATGCCTGGGACATGCAGGAACACTGCCAGGCGCTGCTGGCGCAGGCCGGTTTCGGCCAGTACGAGGTGAGTGCCTACGCCCGCCCCGGCCGGCAGAGCGCGCACAACCTGAACTACTGGCGTTTCGGTGACTACCTCGGCATTGGCGCCGGCGCACACGGCAAGATCAGTTCCGGCGCCGAGGAGCACGTTCTGCGGCGCTGGAAGCACAAGCACCCGCAGACGTTCATGGATACCGCAGGCACGGCCGCATCGTTCGGCGGCGACGAGGTGATCGCCGCCGATCGCCTGCCGTTCGAGTACATGCTCAACCTGCTGCGCCTGCACGAAGGTTTCAGCCTGCGCGACTTCGAATCGCGGACCGGCCTGGCCCGCAGCGTGCTGGACGTTCCATTGGCCGAAGCGGTGCAGCGCGGTTGGCTGCTGGTGGCGGACGGGTACGTGCAACCGACCGAGCTCGGCCGGCGCTTCACCAACGATGTGGTCAGCCTGTTCCTGGAAGATTGATCTGCCTGCGGCGCGGCCATGGAAGGCCGCGCTGAATGAATCTGCCGCTAAAGTAGCGCCGTCACCGGCCGACACGGTAGATTCCAAGTTCGATACGCGGGAATCCGGACCCCCTCGCCGATGTCTGCTGTCTTCTCTCTTTCCAGTGCCGACACTGCCCGCCTGGCCGCGGCCGACCTGCCGCCGCGTGTACGCGAGCTGCTGGGCGCGTTGATCGGCCTGTGCCACCAGGCCCTGACGGCACCGCTGATCCTCACCGTGGAAGCGCTGGAGCAGACCCTGCTGCATGACGCCGACCATGCCCGCAACCCGCAACAGCAGGCTGACCTGCTGGGCCAGCGCGGGCAGCTGCATGCGTTCGCCGGTCACTTCAGCGACCGCATGCTCGATGCACTGGCTGATGCGCTTGCGCGGCTGCGTGAACCGGCCGCCGCGGTCGTGGCCGCCGTCACCCCACCGCCGTTGCCCGGCATGCTGGGGTTGACCCTGGTAGCCGAGCATGAGGTCGACCGCGACCTGCTGCTGACCGAAATGGTGCGCCGGGAAACGCTGCGTTCGGCCAACGCCTTGAACCTGCTCGGCCAGCGTCTGGGTGTTGTTGCCGGCGCGCCGGCCTTTGAAGCCGATACCCTGCCCCTGGCACCGCAGGCCCTGTGCGCAATGGTGCGCAAGCTGGCCGAACAGGATGCCCTCAGCGCCGACGTCCAGATGGCGCTGTACCGCAGTTTCGAGCGGCAGGTACTGGAACGGCTGGGCAATGTGCTGGACCGTGCCAATGCGTTGCTGGCGCAGCACGGCATCCTGCCAGGCCTGGTCTACACCCCATACCTGGCGCGTTCTTCCAGCACCCGCCGGATCATCACCCAGTCGGTCGGCAGCGGACGCAGCGGACGCCCGTCACCGCGCGTGCCCACGCCGATGACCGGCTGGGGTGGCTCGGCACCGGCCGGCTCGTGGTCGACATTGATGCAGGACGCCTTCGCCGATGCCGCTGCGCCCGGCGCCTCGGCCGGGCTGACGGTACCGGCCAACAGCGTGCTGCATGAAATGCTGCAACGGGCACGGCCGACCCCGCAACCAGCGGCCGATCCCGCTGCCCTGCCCAGCGCAGCGGTTGATGCCGTGCTGGCGCGCCTGCAGGGCCAGGCCAGCGCCGCCAGCGCCATGACCGATCTGCAGGCCGCCGTGGTCGCCCAGCTGCGCAGCGAACATGGCGCGCAGGCCAGCCTTGGCAGCCACGACCGTGACAATCTTGATCTGCTGCGCCTGCTGCTGCAGCAGGTACAGCAGCAGCAACGTCCGGACCCGGTGCCGGCCGCGCTGCTCGCGCGCCTGCAGGTACCACTGGCGCGCGCAGCGATGGCCGATCCCGGGTTCTTCGTTCGCGACGAACACCCGGCACGCGAACTGCTCAACCATGTCGCTGAAGCCGGCGCCAGCTGGCTCGGCGATGACGATGTCGATCCGCAGCTGCTGCAACGGCTGGCGCAGAGCGTGCAGGGTCTGCTCGGCCAGGATGCACGCACGCCCGAGGCCTTTGCC
Source organism: Stenotrophomonas sp. 14P6.2.3 (assembly GCF_057799055.1). NCBI lineage: Bacteria > Pseudomonadati > Pseudomonadota > Gammaproteobacteria > Lysobacterales > Lysobacteraceae > Stenotrophomonas > Stenotrophomonas sp. 14P6.2.3. The sequence continues at coordinate 120,169 of NZ_JBYOLA010000012.1, read as the reverse complement.
ACCGCCAACGAAGAAATACAGCAGCACCAGCGTGCCGCCGCGCACCGCGCCGAACTGGCCGAACGCCGTCACGTGGAAGCCGCACGCGGCAAGGAACGGCTGGAACTGGCGCGACGCCAGGCCAATGCGCAGATCGACCAGTGCTGCGACACGCAGGAACCGCCGCGCTTCGTGCAGACACTGCTGCGCCAGGCCTGGGCGGACGCATTGACGCTGACCCGCCTGCGCCACGGTGATGATTCGCCGCAATGGCAGGAGCGCCTGCAGCAGACCGAACGCATCGCGGCGATCACTGCCGAGGCCGCCAGCGAAAGCAGCGTGACCGATGCTCCGCTGGCCGCCGAGGTTGAATCGGCCCTGCTGCAGGTCGGCTACCACGCAGAGGAAGCCGCAGCCGTCGCGCGCCGCCTGTCCACACCCGGTGGCGAAGATGAAAGCACCTCACGCACCGAACTCAGCGCGCGCCTGAAGGCGCATGCGCGTCTGGGCGAACACGCAGGCGCACAGCCCTTGGCAAGCGATTCCGCACCGCGCAGCGAGGCCGAGGAGGCCTGCTACCAGCAGTTGTGCGCGCTGCCCTTCGGCAGCTGGTTCGATATCGATGACGGCGAAGGCACTCTGCGTCGCCAGCGCCTGTCTTGGTACAGCCTGCTGACTGGCCATGTGCTGTTCGTCAACGCGCGTGGGCAGAAGATCGGCGAAACCACCCTGGATACGTTGGCCCGGCAGATGAGCGCCGGACGCGCGCAGCTGGTCACCGAAGACAAAGGCCGTCTGGTCGACCGCGCCTGGCAGGCCAGCCTGAGCGCACTGCGCACGCTCGCCGGACGTCGCCCACAGGAGCCCAACGCATGAGTACGCAACCGCCCCTTGATACCCGCCGCGCACCGCGACGGCAGGTCTCCGACCTGGTGCCGGTGACCGACCAGATGCGCGACTGCGTGGTTGGACGCCTGGGCAACGTGTCCGAGACCGGCATGCTGATGCTGGCCAGCGCCGCGCTGCGCGACGATGCGCTGTATCAGTTGCGCTTCCCGTTGCCGTTGGCCGATGGTCGCAGCGAGGTGATCGATGTCGGCGTACACCTGCTGTGGAGCGAACCGGCGCATGCGCCCGGCCAGAGCTGGGCAGGCTTCCGCTTCCTGACCCTGTCACGCGAGCATCGGCAGCAACTACGCCTGTGGATCGGCGAAGACAGCGACGAGGCACCGGTTTCGACGGGCTGAGTGCCGGTTCCGGCACAGCGGAGTGCGTCGGTATCCGGCAGAATCTAGGGCCGTTTTCCGTGTCGAGCCACCGCAATGATCCAGCAAGACCCCGGCGCCCTGTATCCCGACCACCTGGCCGTGCTGTGCCGACGCGCCGAGCAGGCGCTGGCACGCGGCGGCTTCGACCACCTGGTGGTGCCCAGCGGCACCCTGCACTACCAGGTCTTCGACGACCGTGACTACCCGTACGCGGTCAACCCGCAGTTCAAGGCCTGGCTGCCGCTGACCCGGGTGCCCAACAGCTGGATCGTGTTCACCCCGGGCAAGCGCCCGGCGGTGATCTTCCACCAGCCGTTCGACTACTGGCATGTAGTGCCGGATGCACCGAGCGGCTGGTGGGTCGAGCACTTCGACATCCACGTCATCCGCACGCCCGAGGAAGCGCTGGCACTGCTGCCGTCCGACCCGGCGCGCTGCGCGATCCTGGGTGAACCGCAGAGCGCGCTGGGCGCGTATGTGCCCAACAACCCCGCGCCGGTGGTGAACTACCTGGAATGGCATCGCGGCAGCAAGACGCCGTATGAAATCGCACTGATGCGCCAGGCGCAGGTGCTCGGCGTACGCGGCCATCGCGCAGCCGAAGCGGCGTTCCGCAATGGCGCCGACGAGTTCAGCATCCACATGGCGTACTGCCAGGCCGTGGGCCAGGACGCCACTGAACTGCCGTACGGCAACATCGTGGCCCTGAACGAACATGCGGCAGTGCTGCATTACACCGAACTGGGCCGCAAGGCACCGCAGCCGCTGCGCAGCTTCCTGATCGACGCCGGCGCCAGCGCGCATGGTTATGCCAGCGACATCACCCGCACCTACGCCGCCGCCGGCCATGACGAGTTCGCGGCAATGATCGAAGCCGTCGATGCCGCGCAGCAGACGATGTGCGCAGCGGTGCGCCCGGGCTTCGACTACAAGCAGCTGCATGTTGATGCGCATCTGTCGCTGATGGGCGTGCTGAAGGACTTCGGCGTGATCAGGGTGTCGCCGCAGACTGCGCTGGAAACCGGCGTCAGCGCCGCGTTCTTCCCGCATGGCATCGGCCATCTGATCGGCCTGCAGGTGCATGACGTGGCCGGTTTCGCGGCCAGCGACGAAGGCGGCCGCATCGAGCGCCCGGCGGGTCATCCGTACCTGCGCCTGACCCGCGTACTGGAACCGGGCATGGTGGTAACGATCGAGCCGGGTTTGTACTTCATCGACATGCTGTTGAACGAAGTGAAGGCTGCCGGCCATGGCGATGCGATCAACTGGGATCGTGTGGACTTCTTCCGCCCGTACGGCGGCATCCGCATCGAAGACGAAGTGCTGTGCACTGATGGCGAGGCGGACAATCTGACGCGGCCGGTGTTTGCGGCGGCGAACGGCTGAGCCCCTCGTGGTTGGTCGCGAAACGCATCGAGACTACTGAGGCTTGGCCGGGCGGGTGAGCTGCGCAGGGGACGCCGTAAATACGTCCCTGTAGGCTCGGGCGCGCCATCCATGGCGCTTACGCCCCTGCGCAGCCCACCCGCCCGGCCACGGACAGTTTCCGTGCGCGGCCAGCCACGGAAGAAAGAAAGAAAAGCAAAAGCGGGTCGCTCGCTGCGCTCGCTCTGTGTCGACCAAGGTCGACACCTACCAACGGCCGCGCGTCCCAACAACCGCGCGTTCCAACAATCGCCGTTACCAACAGCCGCAGGAATCTGTCAGAGGTGGGGCGGTGTGGGTGGGCAGGACCGTTGGCGCCATGGATGGCGCCATCGAGCCCCCATGGATGGGTTTACGGCGTGTCCTGACTACCCACACCGCCCCGCCATCCCACGCAATGCCGCTCTGGCTTTGGCTGTTGCCTCTGCAGGTGCAGGGCTGCAAGCCCTGCCGAAAATCCTTATCCCGCCATCAACGCTTCGATCTCGTCGGCGCTGCGCTCCAGGCCCTCGGTCAACACCCGATGCCCGTCGTCGGTAATCAGCACGTCATCTTCGGTACGGATGCCGATGCCGCGCCAGCGCGGTTCCACCGTCGTATCGTCCACGCCGATGTACAGCCCCGGCTCGATGGTGAATGCCATGCCCGGCTCCAGCAGGCGCGAATCGCCGGCCAGGCGGTAATCGCCTACGTCGTGCACATCCAGCCCGATCCAGTGCCCGGTCTTGTGCCGGTAGAAACGCTGGTACAGCCCTTCGGCAAGATTCTTTTCCAGCGTGCCCTTCAACAGGCCCAGCTGCAGCAGCCCCTCGGTGAGGGTCTGCACCGCCGCCAGATGGCCCATTTCGTACGCTACGCCCGGTTTAGCCTGGGCCAGTGCCGCCGCCTGCGCCGCGCCCACCAGATCATGCAGCGCGCGCTGCTCGGCACTGAAACGACCGTTGACCGGGAACGTACGGGTGATGTCACTGGCATAGCCGCGGAACTCGGCACCGGCGTCGATCAACACCAGTTCGCCGTCGCGCGAACGCGCGTTGTTGTCGCGGTAATGCAGGACGCAGGCGTTGCGGCCGGCGCCGACGATGCTGCAGTACGCAGGCACCGCGTCATTGGCGCGGAACACCCGCTCCAGCTCGGCCTGCAGTTCGTACTCGTGGATGCCGGCCTTCGCGGCCTGCATGGCGGCACGATGCGCCAGCGCGCTGATATCGCCCGCGCGCTGCATCAACGCCACCTCGGCACCGGACTTGAACAACCGCTGCTCGTGCAGCAGATGGCCCAGTTCCAGGAACTCATGCGGCGGCTGCGCACCGTGGCGCACCTGCGATCGTACGCGGTTCACCCAGCCGATCAGCTTCAGGTCGAAATCCGCATCGCGGCCGAAGTGGTAGTACACCCGCGACCGCCCTTCCAGCAGGCCCGGCAGGATGTCGTCCAGATCGGTGATCGGGTAGGCATCGTCCATCGCGTACTGCGCCACAGCGCCTTCCTGGCCGGCGCGACCGCCATCCCAGGCTTCGCGCTCGGGATCGCGCTCGCGGCAGAACAGGATGGCTTCGCCGTGGCGGCGACCGGGAATCAGCACCAGTACCGCTTCCGGCTCCGGGAAGCCGCTCAGGTACTGGAAATCCGAATCCTGCCGGTACGGATAATGGGTATCGAGGCTGCGCACCTTCTCCGACGCCGCCGGCAGCACCAGGATCGCGTCTTCGCCCGCCATGTCCATCAACTGCCGGCGACGACGCTTGTACTCGCCGGCAGCGATGCCGGTGCGCTGCTTGATATCCATCAGTTCAGGCGCTGCCGATGGCGCGCGGCCAGCACCACGTCACCGTGCAGCAGCAGCACCGCCACCCGGATGAACTCTTCGATCTCCGACAGGGCTTCGTCGTCATCGTCACCGCCGGCTTCGAAGTCCTCGCTCGAGGCACGGGCCAGGCTGGCCAGGTCGTTCAGTGCCTCCTCGCCTTCTTCGGACAGGGTCGGCCGGTGGCCGCCACTGCCCAGGCCGAAGCCGCCCAGGAAAGAACGGGTCCAGCTGAACATGGCGTCCGCCTGCGCGGCCACGTCGCTGCTGTCGGTCAACAGCAGCTCGAAGGCGAAGTCACGGTCTTCCAGCTGCTTGATGGTGGCTTCCAGCAGCTGCGCCAGCGCACTGTCGGCAGCTACCTGCGGCAGATTGTCGTCGGCCAGCACGCGCGCCGGCCAGTCATTGCCGGGGGCACCGCCAGCGGCCAGCCAGCCGCACAGCCCGCCATGCAGCTCGGCAGCAGTGGCGCCCAGGCCCAGTTCCTGGCTGGCGCGGGTAACGTCGTCGACGGAGGGAAGTTCGGTCATCGTGCGGCTCGTTCGGAAGGGAAACTGCGGAGCGCGCACGCGCGCGCCCGTGAGCCGGGTAGTGTAGCAATCTGTCCGCCTGCGCTTCGTGGCCGCCGGGGCCTGCTGCGACAGTGCTTGACCGCCCTGACCCGGCTTGCCTATCGTGCGGGCATGGAACCCGCCGATCCCCTTGCCCAGCTGCAGGCCTTCGCCGCCCGTGTGGAGGCGTTGCTCGACCGCAACCAGCGGCTGGCCGAGGAGAACCGCAGCCTGCGCCATCAGCAGGAACAGCTGGTGGCCGAACGCTCGACGCTGCTGGCCAAGAACGAGCAGGCGCGTTCGCGGGTGGAAGCGATGATCACCCGGCTCAAATCCCTGGAGCAGCACACATGAGTGCCGAACCGGTCAGCGTCCGCATCCTCGACCGTGAATACACGGTCGGCGTCGGTGGCGATGAACGCGACAGCCTGATGGCGGCCGCCCGCCTGCTGGATGCGCGCATGCGCGAGATCCGTGGCAGCAACCGGATGGCCGCCGTCGACCGCATCGCGGTGCTGGCAGCGCTCAACCTGGCGCACGAACTGCAGCAGCTGCGCGATGAGAACGCCCGCCAGGCGGTGGCCCTGCAGCAGACCCTGGCCGACCTGAACCGGCGTCTGGACCGGGCAATCGACAGCAGCACGTGAAAAAGGCGCGGAATGCGCCTTCTCTTTTCTGAATTGGCACGCACTGTTGCCGACGAACGGCCTATCCAGATCCTGCGTGCTGGCTATAATGGCGACGCGTTCTCTGCGGTACTCGACGGCATGTGCAAACATTCGCCTTGTCCCTTAAGAACGACACCGGGAGCGCGACAGCGCCGGGAGTGCAGGTCCGCCTTGCAGCGGGAAGCCCGATGGTTCTCCAACGTTCCCACTTGAGCCCGCGGGTTCAAGGTCGTTTCGCATGCATCGACATTGCGGAGAATGCAATATTCCAGCAAGGGCGGCGTCTTCGGGCGTCGCCCTTGTTCTTTCCGGCACAATGACGGCTGATCCTTGCCGCACGCTGCCATGACCGACCCGCGACAGGCCTTGCGCCACGACCTGCGGCAACGCCGCCGCGACCTTTCCGCCCCCGCCCGTATCGCCGCTGCCGAATCGCTGGCCGATGCACTGCTGACGTTGCCGTTCGCCCCGCACGAAGGCGCCGTGGCCGGCTACTGGGCGCTGGATGGCGAGATCGCCCTGCACCGCTGGCAGCTGCAGCTGCCCGGCACGCTGCGTTACTGCCTGCCGGTACTGCACGGCGACGTGTTGCGCTTCGCGCCCTGGCGCCCCGGCCAACCGCTGACCAGCAACCGTTACGGCATCCCCGAACCGGACATCGCCATCGAAGACACGCTGGAACCCGCGCAGATGGCCCTGGTGGTGACGCCGCTGGTGGGCTTCGACGCACAGTGCCGGCGGCTGGGAATGGGAGGCGGCTGGTATGATCGCAGCTTCGCCTTCCGCCATGATCGGCCGGCGCCACCCTGGCTGGTCGGCGCGGCATTCTCGGTGCAGCAGGTCGAGTCCTTGCCGGTAGCGTCCTGGGACGTGCCGGTGGATGCGATCTGCACTGAAGCCGGCACCCTGCTCCCTTCCGCTGCCCCCGTGAACGCATGACCGCCCGCAAGCGCTACTGGCTGATGAAGTCCGAACCGGACGCCTTTTCCATCGATGACCTGGCCAAGGTCAAGGTTGAACCCTGGAACGGCGTGCGCAACTACCAGGCGCGCAATTTCATGCGCGACGGCATGCAGGTCGGCGACGGCATCCTGTTCTACCACTCCAATACCAAGGTGCCCGGCATCGTCGGCCTGGCCACGGTGGCCAGCGCGGCCTACCCGGATGACACCCAGTTCGATCCGAAATCCGACTACCACGACCCCAAGAGCACGCGCGAGAACCCGCGCTGGATGCTGGTGGACGTGGCCTTCGACCGCAAGCTGAAGCAGGTGATCGCGCTGGACGAGATCAAGCTGCATGCCGAGGAACTCGGCGAAGGCTTCCCGCTGGTTGCCAAGGGCAACCGCCTGTCGGTGTTCCCGGTGACCGCTACGCAGTGGAAGCTGCTGCTGTCGCTGGAAAAGAAATCCTGATTCCCTGCCTGAGAGCTCCCCGCAATGTCTGAAGCCAAGCGCCTGGCCGCCGAAAAGGCCATCGAGTACGTCGAAGACGGCATGATCGTCGGTGTCGGTACCGGCTCCACCGTCGCCTATTTCATTGATGCGCTGGCGCGCATCCAGCATCGCATCAAGGGTGCGGTGTCCAGTTCCGAGCAGAGCACCGCGCGCCTGAAGCAGCACGGCATCGAGGTGATCGAACTGAACCACACCGGCACGCTGTCGCTGTACGTGGATGGCGCCGACGAGTGTGATGCCAACAAGTGCCTGATCAAGGGCGGCGGCGCTGCACTCACGCGCGAAAAAATCATCGCCGAGGCCAGCGAGCGCTTCGTCTGCATCGTCGACCCGAGCAAGCAGGTGCCCGTGCTGGGCAGGTTCCCGCTGCCGGTTGAAGTGATCCCGATGGCACGCAGCCTGGTTGCCCGCCAGATCCGCGACATGACCGGCGGCCAGCCGACCTGGCGCGAAGGCGTGGTGACCGACAACGGCAACCAGATCCTGGACATCCACAACCTGCAGATCACCGATCCGGAGAAGCTGGAGCGCGAGCTCAACCAGTTGCCGGGCGTGGTCTGCGTCGGCCTGTTCGCACGTCGTCGTGCCGATGTGGTGATCGTCGGCGGCGAGCCGCCGGTCGTGCTCTGACCCTTTCGAAGGACCCTGACGATGTCGCTGCTGCGCCCACTGCTGATGCTCCCGCTGCTGGCCCTGGCCGGCTGCGCCACCGATGCCGCCCGCCACTGGGTGGAACTGGGCGGCGCACGCTATGACGTTGAACTGGCCACCAACGATGAAACCCGTGCGCGTGGGCTGATGTTCCGCGACCAGATGGCCGAGGACCACGGCATGCTGTTCGTGCATGACCGCGAGGAAATGCAGGCGTACTGGATGAAGAACACCAAGATCGCTCTGGATATCCTGTACTTCGACAGCGAGCGGCGGCTGGTGAGCCAGCAGCGCGACGTGCCGCCCTGCTCGGCCGGCGACATGTGCCCGCCCTACCCCAGCGGCGGTCCGGCGCGATTCGTGCTGGAGCTCAATGCCGGCCAGGCGGAGAAGCTCAAGCTGAAGGATGGTACCGAGCTGACCTTCGGCCCGGGCATCGAGAAGTAAAGGTTCGGCCGGGCTGCGCCCGGCACCCGCCGAATCAACATCAAATGCAACATCTGGGCGTCCGAGGGATGGCGGGGCGATGTGGGCTTGCAGGACACGCCGTGAACCCATCCCTGGGGGCTCGTAGGCGCCATCCATGGCGCCTGCGGTCCTGCAAGCCCACACCGCCCCACCTCTGACAGTTTCCCGCTGCTGTTGGTAGGTGTCGACCTTGGTCGACACGGTAGATCCACGCCATGCGTGGATGGGAAATCGGTGGGATGAGAAATTCACGCCGCACTGCTTGAAACCGCCCACGATTGCCGCCAGTCTGTGGACATGCAGGACCGGATCACTCTCCCCGACTGGGATGCACTGGCCGCCTTCGACGACGAGGCGCTGCCACTGCTGCCGACCGCGTTGCTGATCGCGCGCGATGAATATCCCGATCTGCAGCCGTCGACCTACGATGCGCTGGTGCAGAGCCACGTCGAGCACCTGCGCGCCGAGGTGGACAGCATTGAGCACAGCCCGCTGAAGATGGCCGCCATCAACCGGCATCTGTTTGATGAGCTGGGTTACAGCGGCGACCACCAGGAGTACTACGACCCGCGCAACAGCTACCTCAACCAGGTCTTCGAGCGCCGTCTCGGCAATCCGATCTCGCTCGCGCTGGTGCAGATGGAAGTGGCGCGACGGCTGGGCATTCCGCTGGACGGGGTGTCATTTCCCGGTCATTTCCTGGTGCGCCTGCCGGTCGACGATGGCGTGCTGGTGATGGACCCGTTCAACGGTGGCCGCCCGCTGGACGTGGACGAACTGCGCGAACGCGCCAAGTCGCACCTGGGCGGGCAGATGCCCGACGACCAGGTGCTGGCACAGATCCTCGATCCTGCACCGAGCCGCGCGATCCTGATCCGCATGCTGCGCAACCTGCATGGGGTCTATGCCGAGGCCAGCGAGTGGGATCGTGCCGCGCGCAGTGCCGACCGCCTGCTCAAGCTCGCCCCCGAACAGGACGATGCCCTGCGTGATCGCGGCCTGGCCTATCTGCAGCTGGACTACCTGGCCGGCGCCCGCACCGACCTGGGCCTGTACCTGAAGCGCAACCCCGAGGCCAGCGACGCGCAATGGCTGCGCGAGAAGCTGATTGATCTCGGCGGGCCGGCACCACGGCTGCATTGAGGTTATCCGGTGTGCGGACCAACGGTCCGCACCCACCGGTAGCGCCGGGCCATGCCCGGCGGCGATTGCGCTCAATCGATCTCGACCATCTCGAAATCGTCCTTGGTCACGCCGCAATCCGGGCATGTCCAGGTCTCGGGGATGTCTTCCCAGCGCGTTCCTGGAGCGATGCCCTCTTCCGGCAGCCCATCCGCTTCGCGGTACAGGAATCCGCAGACCACGCACATCCAGGTACGCAGGGTGGTGGGGGTGGCTTCGCTCATCGGATAATCAGGGCTGGATTCACGGGCCGCCATTGTCCCATCGCGGTCCACTCACCGGTAGCCATCGATGACTTCTGCTTCCCCGACGCCCCGCGGCGTCTACCTGATCACCCCGGATGAACCCGATACCGCCCGCCTGCTGGCGCGCACCGCGCCGCTGCTGGCCGCCGGTGCCACCTGGCTGCAGTACCGCAACAAGACCGCCAGCGATGCCCTGCGGCGGGAACAGGCCACGGCCCTGCAGGCCTTGTGCGCCGCCCATGGCGTGCCGCTGATCGTCAACGACGCCCCGGAACTGGCCCAGGCCATCGGCGCGGCCGGCGTGCACCTGGGCGGCACCGACGGTGACATCGGCGCCGCGCGCAGCCTGCTCGGCCCCGACGCCATCATCGGCGCGTCCTGCTACGACCAGCTGGCCAATGCCGAGCGTGCCGTGGCCGAGGGTGCCAGCTACATCGCCTTCGGCGCGTTCTTCCCCACCACCACCAAGGTCACCAGCAGCCGCGCCCACGTTGACCTGCTGCGGCAAAGCGCCGCACTGGGCGTGCCTCGGGTGGCCATTGGCGGCCTGAGCCCGGACAATGTCGGTCCCATCATCGATGCCGGCGCCGATCTGCTGGCCGTGGTCAGCGGCATCTACGCCGCGCAGGACCCGGTCGCGACCCAGCGCGCCTACCTCGCCCGTTTCGATACGCCGCAGTAATCCCCAGGAAACCCCATGAACCACGACCAGTCCCACGCCCTGTTCTCCCGCGCCCAGGAACTGCTGCCCGGCGGCGTCAACTCACCGGTGCGCGCGTTCAAGTCGGTCGGCGGTGAACCCTTCTTCGTCGAGCGCGCCGACGGCGCCTACCTGTACGACGTCGACGGCAACCGCTACATCGACTACGTGGGTTCGTGGGGCCCGATGATCGTCGGCCACAACCACACCGCCGTGCGCCAGGCAGTGAAGAAGGCGATCGACAACGGCCTGTCCTTCGGTGCGCCGTGCGCAGCGGAAGTGACCATGGCCGAGACCATCACCCGCCTGGTGCCGTCGTGCGAGATGGTGCGCATGGTGAACTCCGGTACCGAGGCTACCCTGTCGGCGATCCGCCTGGCGCGCGGTGCCACCGGCCGCAACTGCATCGTCAAGTTCGAAGGCTGCTACCACGGCCACGGCGACTCGTTCCTGGTGAAGGCCGGCAGCGGCATGCTGACCCTGGGCGTGCCGACCTCGCCCGGCGTGCCGGCCGGCCTGAGCGAACTGACCCTGACCCTGCCCTACAACGACTTCGAGGCGGCCACCGCCCTGTTCGAGGCCCGCGGCAGCGAAGTCGCCGGCCTGATCATCGAACCTGTGGTCGGCAACGCCAACTGCATTCCGCCGCGCGAAGGCTACCTGCAGCACCTGCGCGCGCTGTGCACGCAATACGGCGCCCTGCTGATCTTCGACGAAGTGATGACCGGTTTCCGCGTTGCCCTTGGCGGTGCGCAGGCGTACTACGGCATCAGCCCGGACCTGACCACCTTCGGCAAGATCATCGGTGGCGGCATGCCGGTGGGTGCCTACGGCGGCCGTCGCGAGCTGATGCAGCAGATCGCCCCCGCAGGCCCGATCTACCAGGCCGGCACGCTCAGCGGCAATCCGGTGGCGATGGCCGCCGGCCTGGCCATGCTGGAACTGATCCAGCAGCCGGGTTTCCACGACGATCTGAGCGCGCGCGCCGCACGCCTGTGTGCGGGCCTGGAAGCGGCCGCCGCCGATGCCGGCGTAGCGGTGACCACCACCCAGGTGGGCGCGATGTTCGGGCTGTTCTTCACCAGCGAAAAGGTGGAGACCTATGCCCAGGCCACGGCCTGCGACATCCCGGCATTCAACCGCTTCTTCCACGCGATGCTGGACCAGGGCGTGTTCCTGGCACCGTCTGCGTACGAAGCCGGCTTCCTGTCCAGCGCACACGATGATGCGGTGATCGAAGCGACGCTGGCAGCGGCGCGCGTGGCGTTCAAGGCGGCCAAGGGCTGAGCCCCGCCGTGGTGGGTGCCGACCTTGGTCGGCACTTCCATCCACGCATGGCGTGGATCTACTGATCACTGTGCTTCATCCACGCATGGCGTGGATCTACTACCAGAGCCACGCCATGCGTGGCTGCTGCGCACTCAACCGAAGACGAACTTGCCCTTCATCATTGCGAAGTGGCCGGGGAACGAGCAGAAGAAGGTGTAATCACCGCCCTTCTGCAGGCCCTTCGTGGAAAAACGCACGCGGGTGGTCTCGCCACCACCGATCACCTTGGTGTGGGCCAGAACACGCTTGTCGGCCTTCGGCAGGTAGCTGTCGGCCAGGGTCATGCGCATGCCCGCCATCGCCACCGGCTGGTAGTCAGCGGTGCGGGTCAGCACCCAGTTATGGCCCATCGCGGTGGCGGCCAGCTTGCCGGTGTGGCGCAGGGTCAGGTCCACTTCGCTGCAATCGGCGGCCACCTTGATCTCGCGGCTGCTGAAACTCATCTGGTCGGTGCTGTCGATGCTCACCGCACATACGCGCGCCATCGCCGACGGCGCCAGCATCAACGCGCCCAGTCCCACCGCTACCATCCAAGCCTTCATCATCGCGTCTCCTGCAGGTTCGATGGCCATTCTAGGCAGCGGCCTGCGCGCCCGGCTGCGACCGTGTGTCGCAGTCGGGGTCCAGGGTTTGCGTGGGGATACGGCAATGGCATGCTCGACGGATGCGGATCGACCTTCTCCTGCTCGATGTCGATGGTGTGCTGGTGCAGTACCAGCGCGCGCAGCGCGTGCTGCACCTGGCGCAGGCGCTGGACGTGCCGACCGCGCACGTGCAGGCCGCGCTGTACGACAGCGGACTGGAAGCGGCACACGACAGCGGTACGCTGGATGGCGCGCGCTATCTGGCCCGGCTTGGCGAACTGCTCGGCACAACGGTAACGCTGCCAACCTGGATCGCCGCACGCTACGCGGCCAGCCACCCGCAACTGCCGGTACTGCAACGGCTGCAGGCACTGCAGGTGCCTATCGCGGTGCTGACCAACAACGGTGCGTTGATGACGCAGGCGCTGCCGACGCTGCTGCCGCAGCTGTTTCCTGCATTGCAGGATCGCGTGTTCTGTAGCGCGGATTTCGGCCTGCGCAAACCTGCGCCGGAGGTGTTCCTGCGCACGCTCGCAGCCCTCGGCGTGGCACCGGCGCACGCGCTGTTCGTCGATGACCTGTTCGCCAACGTGCGCGGTGCGCGCGCGGCGGGCCTGCACGCGGAAACCGTGCAGGACGGACGCGGACTGGGCAAGGTACTGAAGCGCTACGCGGTACGGTGATCCGCAATTCTGTAGAGCCGAGCCCATGCTCGGCTGCTGTTGCCTGACATCGCGATGAGCCGAGCATGGGCTCGGCTCTACGGAGGTTCCGCAGCAGTAGGGTCGGATCCCTGTCCGCAGGAGAGGGATCCGACCCCGACGTCGGGGCTTCAGCGCGCTGCGACGAACGCAGCAATCGCCGCGCGCAGGCGCTTCAGGCCTTCGGCCACTTCTTCGTCGGTGATGTTCAACGACGGCACGAAGCGCAGCACGTCCGGACCCGCCTGCAGGGTCAACAAGCCCTGTTCGGCGGCGTGGTCGAGGATGGCGCCAGCCTGGCCAGCAAACTCCTTGCTCAGCACCGCACCCAGCATCAGGCCGCGACCGCGCACCTCGCTGAACACCTTGAACTCGTCATTGATGCGGGCGAAGCCATCGCGCAGTGCCTTCGACTGGCGACTGACATTGGCCGCGATCTCGGCCGAAGCCAGCTTGCGCAGCGCCACTCGAGCGACAGCCGCGGCCAGCGGATTGCCGCCGAAGGTGGTGCCGTGGGCACCGAACTGCATGGTCTCGGCCACCTTCGGGCCGGCCAGCATCGCACCAATCGGGAAACCACCACCCAGCGCCTTGGCCAGGGTCACCATGTCCGGCACCACGTCGTCCTGCCAGTGCGCGAACAGCGTGCCGGTGCGGCCCATGCCGGCCTGGATCTCGTCCATTACCAGCAGTGCGTTGTGCTGGTCGCACAGTTCGCGTACGCGCTTGAGGAAGCCGGACTTGGCCGGCATCACCCCGCCCTCGCCCTGGATCGGCTCCAGCATCACCGCCGCCACGTCGCCAGCCGCCATCGCGGTTTCCAGCTGCACCTCATCGTTGAAGTCGATGTAGCGGAACCCCCCCGGCAGCGGCTCGTAGCCTTCCTGGTACTTCGGCTGCGCGGTGGCGGTCACCGCACCCATGGTGCGGCCGTGGAAGCTGCCGCGGAAGGTGATGATCACGCGCTTGTCGGCCGGCCGGCCTTGGCTGGAGGCCCACTTGCGGACCATCTTGATCGCCACTTCGTTGGCTTCGGCGCCGGAGTTGCACAGGAACACGCGCTCGGCGAAGCGGCTGGACTTCACCAGTTCCTCGGCCAGGTGCAGCGGCGGCGCGCTGTAGAACACGTTGCTGGTATGCCACAGCTTGCCGGCCTGTTCGACCAGCGCGGCGACCAGGTCCGGGTCGTTGTGGCCCAGGCCGCACACGGCGATGCCTGCGGCCAGGTCGATGAACTCACGCCCCTGGCTGTCCCACACGCGGGCGCCCTGGCCTCGCTCCAGCACCACCTGGCGGGGCTTGTACACCGGCAGGTAGTAGTGCGACAGGGAGATCAGCGGATCGGTAGCGGCGGTCATGGCAGTCGGCAGGGTTCAGGAACGCCCATTCTCGCGCCGGAACCCGTGCGGCACAATGCACGCATGCGACCGTTTTCCGCCCCCCAGCTGAACCCCGCCACCGAGACCGGCTGGCGCCGCCGATGGTTCGACATCATCTATCGCCACGACAGCCGGCCCTCGCGCAATTTCGACCTGCTGCTGGTGTACGCGATCATCGCCAGCGTGCTGGTGGTGATGTTCGACAGCGTGCAGCGTTTCCACATCGCCCACGCCGACTGGCTGTACGTGCTGGAATGGGGCTTCACCATCCTGTTCACCGCCGAATACGTGCTGCGCCTGGCGGTAGTGAAGCGCCCGCTGCGCTATGCGGTGAGCATCTGGGGCATCATCGACCTGGCCTCGATCCTGCCGACCTATCTGTCGCTGTTCATTCCCGGTGCGCAGAGCCTGCTGGTGGTGCGCGCACTGCGCATCCTGCGTGTGTTCCGCATCCTCAAGCTGACCCGCTACATCGAAGAGAGCGGCGTGCTGATGCAGTCGCTGTGGCGCAGCCGGCGCAAGATCCTGCTGTTCCTGTTCACGGTGGTCACCATCACGATCATCGCCGGCACCCTGATGTACGTGATCGAGGGGCCGAACCATGGCTTCACCAGCATCCCCAGCAGCATGTACTGGGCGGTGGTGACGATGGCCACGGTCGGCTTCGGCGACATCGTGCCGCAGACCGTGCTCGGCCGCTTCGTCACCTCGGTGCTGATCCTGATCGGTTACAGCATCATCGCCGTGCCCACCGGCATCTACACCGCCGAGCTGGCCAGCACCATGCGCGATGCCGAACTGGCCGCGCGCCGCGATGCCCGTGGCTGCCCGCACTGCGGGCTGGAAGGCCACGAGCCCGATGCGCGGCACTGCCGCAAGTGTGGCGGACCGTTGCCGGATACGTTCAGCCACTGACGATGATGCCGGCCAGCGGCCGGCACTACCAATGCCTGCGACAGTAGATCCACGCCATGCGTGGATGAAGTCTCGCCGAACGGCAGTAGATCCACGCCATGCGTGGATGCTCCTGGCTCAATCCAGGAACAGATCCGGCAGCAACGGACGCGACGCATCCACCGCATATCCTGATAGATCGGTCACGCCGGCTTCGGCCAGCACTTCGTCATCGATCAGGAAACGACCGTGGAAACCGGCCGCCTCGCGCACCAGCACCGCATGTGCGGCATCGGCCATGATCTGCGGTGTACGGCAGCCGCCGACGTCCACGCCGGGAATCATGTTGATCGCATCGGTGGCAATGACCGTGCGCGGCCACAGCGCATTGACCGCCACGCCCTGCGGGCCGAACTCGGCGGCCAGGCCGAGGGTGACAAAGCTCATGCCCATCTTCGCCAGCGTGTAGCCGGTATGCGCGCCCCACCACTTGGGATCGAGGCTCGGCGGCGGTGCGAGGGTCAGGATGTGCGGGTTCGGCGCCTGCAGCAGGTACGGCAGGCAGGCCTGCGCGCACAGGAAACTGCCGCGCGAATTGACCTGCTGCATCAGGTCGAAGCGCTTCATCGGCGTGTCCAGGGTGCCGCGCAACCAGATGGCGCTGGCGTTGTTGACCAGGATGTCGATGCCACCGAAGGTGTCCACGGTGGCGGCAACCGCCGCCTGCACCTGGTCTTCTTCACGGATGTCGCACTTCAGCGCCAGGCCCTGGCCACCGGCTGCGGTGACGGCCTCGGCGGCGCTGTGGATGGTGCCCGGCAGCTTCGGATTGGGCACCGACGACTTGGCGGCAATGGCGACGTTGGCGCCATCGCGCGCGGCGCGCAATGCGATCGCCAGGCCGATGCCACGCGAGGCACCGGTGATGAAAAGGGTTTTGCCCTGCAGACTGCCCACGTTCCACACTCCAGCGTATGCAATGAGCCGCTAGTATGCCGCGCCGACGCGGAGTTCACCGCACGTTGACGATACTGGCGCCCCGGTCACTGCACGAGGTCCATGCCATGCGCTGTTCCCGCCTGTTGTTGCCTGCCCTGAGCCTGGCCCTGCTTGCTGCCTGCCAGGGCCGTTCGCCTGAACCCGGCAACGCGCCGGCCAAGGATGACGCCGCCAGCGTCGACAAGGCGGCCGGTGATGGCAAGCTGCGCTGGAGCGAGGCCGTTGTCTGGGATGGTGACCTCAACGCCTGCCGCCAGGGCGACAGCGCGGCCACCCGTGATTGCCTTCGCGATGCGATGCGCGCCGGCGGGGCGAGTGCCGATGCGGTCACCGCCGCCGAACAGCTTTCCACCGGTGGCGAACTGGCCTACGTGACCGCCTGGCATGAACATGACGGCCTGGGCGTGGCCACCGTCGAATACCCGTTCCGCGCCAACACCAATGAAGGCACGCGCCTGGTCGATGCTGGAGGCAAGCGTATCGACGTGGATGCAGTGCAGCTGGACGACACGCTGCGCGCCGATCCCGGCGTGCAGGAGGTGCTGAAGGCGAACCCGCAGGCCACGCCGTTCGCGCCGGCGCAGGCCGCGGGTACTGCAGCACTGGACGGCGGTGGCATCCGCCTGCTGTACCGCACGCCGCTGCGCGATTGCCATGCGTGCCCGGATGTGGGGCAGCTGCAGATCGGCTATGACTTCGACGGCAAGCGCAACTTCATCGGCCAGCAGGTGGTACCGGTGACGCCGTAGTAGTTCGCCGCGCCATTCGGTAAAGCGCATCCACGCATGGCGTCGATCTACTGGTACCCGCGCACCTGCTTGCTGAGCTGCGAAGGCAGCGCGCTCACGGCTTGGGCCCCTGCCCTTCGTTGTCTTCCCAATGCAGGATGCGGCGGGTGACGAAGCGGTAGACCGGCTTGCCGGTGGCGAACCAGAGGTCGCGCACCCACGAGGTGCGCTTGAGCACGCGCTTCTCCACCGGCGTCAGCGACGCGCGGCAGTACATGCGCTTGTGCTTGAGCAGGTGGCGCAGGTCTTCGCGCGCCAGCAAGCGCATCCAGCGCGAGCGCGGGTCGCCGATCACCGCCAGCTGGAAGTCGATCAGCGCCGGTCGACCGTCCTCGGTCACCAGCCAGTTGGCTTCCTTGGCCAGGTCGTTGTGGGCCACACCGCGTCGATGCAGCTGTTGCAGCAGGCGACGCGCGGCGCGGAACCAGGCCACATCACCGCGCGGCGGGCGCTGGTACATCGCATCGCCGGCCATGAAGCTGCGGTCCAGGTTGCGGCCATTCCAGTCCAGCAGTTGCGGCACGTCGGCCATGCCGTGGATGTGCTTCAGCGCGCGCGCTTCGCGCCGCGCCAGCCACCACGCAGGCAGCCGCAGCCACAGCGGCGTGGCCCCCAGATCGCGGCGCACGAAGGGGCCTTCCGGGCCCTGCACGAGGAGGATCCGGCCAAAGCTGTCGGCCTTCAGTGCATGCGTTGGCGCGTCGTTGGATACAGGCATGGCGACATTCTAGGCGATGGCGATGGTTGCAAACGGTCACCAAGCGGCTGGGAACCAGTCACCTTCACGCCTCTATAATCGGGAAATGGACTCTTCATGGATCGACGCCACCCTCGCGTGGATTGCCGCTCATCCCGTGTTGGCGGGTGCGGTCATCTTTCTGATCGCCTTCTGCGATGCGGTCATCATTCTTGGCGCCATCGTGCCAGCGCTGCCGTTGCTGTTCGCCGTCGGCGTGTTCATCGGCCTGGGCCAGATCTCCGGGCCATATGCAGTTGCGGCTGCGGCGCTGGGTGCGTTCGCCGGTGATGGCATCAGCTACTGGATAGGCCGGCGCTGGGGCGATCGCCTGCGCGGCGTCTGGCCGTTCAGCCGCTACCCGCAGCTGCTCGACCGGGGCGAGAACCTGTTCCGCCGCAATGCATTCAAGAGCATCCTGATTGCCCGCTATGTCGGCGCGATCCGGCCATTCGTGCCCGCCATTGCCGGCATGATGAAGATGCCCGCCAGCCGTTACGTACAGGCCAGTGGCATCGCCAGTATTTCCTGGGCTGTGCTGTTCCTGGCCCCGGGCTGGATCCTCGGCGAGGCCTACGACACCGTCGCTGCAGTTGCCGGCCGGCTGGTCGTGGTGGCGGGCCTGCTGGCGGTGATCCTCAGCCTGGTCTGGGCCATCGTGCTGTACGGCTATCGCTGGTCGGCCGCACGCATGGACAACTGGCTGGCCCGCCTGCTCGACTGGTCCAACCGGCACCCGACACTCGGTCGCTACACCGTCGGCGTGCTCGACCCGAAGCGCCGCGAGTCGGTACCGCTGGCGATGCTGGCGCTGATGCTGCTGCTGTTGGGCTGGGGCTGGTTCGCCCTGTTGACCGTGGTGGTCGCCCATGGCGAGCCCCTGGCGGTGGATCTTCTGGTGCACCAGGCAATGCTGGCCCTGCGCAATCCGCTGGCCGATTACCCGATGGCCGCTTTGGCGTCGTTGGGCGCATGGCAGGTGCTGCTGCCGGCAACCGCTGCAGCGATGGGCTACCTGATCTGGCGCCGGCGCTGGATGGCGGCCGCCCATTGGCTGGCCGCATTGGCCTTCGGCCTGGCCCTGACCAAACTGCTCGGCGCCACCGTCGATGTGGTGCGCCCGATCGATGCCAGCAGTGGCTTCGGCTTCCCGTCGGTGTCGGTGACCATGGCCACCATCACCTTCGGCTTCTTCGCGGTGCTGATCGCCCGCGAAATGCCCGGCCGCACCCGCGTCTGGCCGTACCTGGTATCGGGCATCGTGGTCAGCCTGATCGGCTTCTCGCGCTTGTACCTGGGCGCGCACTGGCTGAGCGATGTCATCGGCGGCATGTTGTTCGGCACGTTCTGGCTGCTGGTGCTGGGCATCGCCTACCGTCGCCGCTTCAACCGCTCGTTCTGGGTCAAGCCGGTGGCCTGGCTGTTCTACGGCGTCTTCGCGGTGGCGGCGATGTGGTACGCGCCGCGCAACATCGCCATCAAGCTGGAACGCTTCGAGCCGACCCTTCCGGCGCCGCTGGCGATGGACGCGCAGGCCTGGTGGCAGCACGACTGGGCGAAGCTGCCGGCACGCCGCAACGAATTCGACGATGACCAGCGCTGGCCGCTGGACGTGCAGGTGGCTGGCCCGCTGGCGCCGCTGCAGGCGCAGCTGGAAGCGCGCGGCTGGCAGGTGCAGGCCCAGGCCGGCTGGCAGGAAGCGCTGCTGATGCTGGACAAGAACACCGGCGCCGATGAACTGCCGGTGCTGCCGGCGACACTGGATACGCGCGTCGAAGCGCTGCTGATGGTGCGCCAGGGCGCGCAGGCCGATGAGCGCTACGTGCTGCGCCTGTGGCAGGCACCAGCGCAGCTGCAGCCGGGCGACACGCCGTTGTGGCTGGGCAGCGCGCAGACCCTGCGCTACGAGCGTCACTTCCAGTGGATCGGCATGTGGCACCCGGTACGCGGGATCGATCCGGCGTTGAACGCGGTGAAGGAAGCGGTGCAGGCGCTGCCTCAGCAGGAAGCCGTGCACCCGGAAACCGGCCTGCCGGTGCTGCGGTTGAAGACCACCGCGCCCTGATGGATCCGCCGGGCATGGCCCGGCGCTACCGCCTCCGCTCTGGTAGTCGCCAACCTTGGTTGGCGCTTCCGGCAAAGGCTGCCAACCAAGGTTGGCATCTACCGGTTCTGTCCTGATGGATCCGCCGGGCATGGCCCGGCGCTACCGCCTCCGCTCTGGTAGTCGCCAACCTCGGTTGGCGCTTCGGCAAAGGCTGCCAACCAAGGTTGGCATCTACCGGTTCCGTTTTGGTTGGCGGCTGCCGGTCTCGGCGTTCCGTCGTTACGGCATCCAGCCCAGCAGCTGCTGCAGGCGCTGGTGCGGGTCGTCCAGCTGCAGCAGCTGCAGGCGCTGCTGTTCGCTCAGCGGCAGCAGTTCGCCCAGCCGCCAGCTGACCCAGCTGGCCTGGTCCATCAAGGCCGGCGTGGCCGGTGCGAATGCCGTGCCCGCCTGCTCGATGATGTGGTCCAGTACCGTCGCCAGCAGCGCATGCTGCGGACGCAGTTCGTCATCGGGATCCTCATCGCACCAGCGCACATCGGCCACCACCAACCCGTTGTCGCGCACGCGCGTGCGCTCGACATGGAAACGGCGGGTGCCGCGCAATCGCAGCTGCAGCACGCCATCGGCGCCGACGTCGAAATCCTCGATCTTCACCTGCACGCCGAAGGCGGCCGGCGTTGCCGGCGCTCCCACTTCGTGCCCTTCCAGGATCAGGCAGACACCAAACCCTTCGCCGCTGCGGCCGGTTTCGCGGACCAGATCCAGGTAGCGCGGCTCGAAGACGCGCAGGCCGATGGCCGCTCCCGGAAGCAGCGTCGTATGCAGCGGGAACAGCGGAAGCGAACCCTCGCCGCTCATCGTGCCTGCAGTCCTGCCAGGAAGCGGCGCGGTGCGCCGTCGAAGCCGCCGTTGGACATGAACACCACATGGTCGCCGCTGCGCACATCGGTCTGCAGCTGCGCCAACAGCGCGTCGGTATCGGCCACCGCGTGCGCCTCACCGCGCACCGCGGCGATCACTGCGGCCGCATCCCAGGCCAGCTCCGGGCGGTGCAGGAACACCACCTCATCGGCGAGTGCCAACGACGGTGCCAGCGCTTGTGCGTGGGCCCCGAGCCGCATCGAATTGCTGCGCGGCTCCATCGCCACCACGATGCGCGCATCACCGACCCTGGCACGCAGGCCTTCGAGGGTGGTCGCAATCGCGGTCGGGTGATGGGCGAAGTCGTCGTAGACGGTGATGCCATCGTGGTTGCCGATCACTTCCATGCGCCGCTTGACGCTGCGGAAGCGCGCCAGCGCCGGGATCACCTCGGCCGGCGCGACACCCACTGCATGTGCAGCGGCCAGTGCGGCCAGGCCATTGAGCACGTTGTGCCGGCCCAGCAGCGACCAGTGCACATCGCCCAGTGCCTGCCCGCGATGATGGACGCGGAACGCGCTGCCATCGGCGGCCAGCAACTCGGCATGCCATTCCAACGACGGATCGAAACCGAAGCGCTCGACCGGGGTCCAGCAGCCCATCGCCAGCACTTCGGCCAGGTGCGCGTCTTCGCCGTTGACGATCAGGCGGCCGCGCG
Organism: Stenotrophomonas sp. 14P6.2.3; assembly: GCF_057799055.1. Taxonomy (NCBI): domain Bacteria; kingdom Pseudomonadati; phylum Pseudomonadota; class Gammaproteobacteria; order Lysobacterales; family Lysobacteraceae; genus Stenotrophomonas; species Stenotrophomonas sp. 14P6.2.3. The sequence goes on along the minus strand of NZ_JBYOLA010000012.1, from coordinate 98,732 downwards.
CCGGCACGGTACGCACCAGGTGGTGGAACTGGCGCTGGATCGCCGCCACGTCGGGGAAGATGTCAGCGTGGTCGTATTCGAGGTTGTTGAGGATCGCCACCAGCGGCCGGTAGTGCACGAATTTGCTGCGCTTGTCGAAGAACGCGGTGTCGTACTCGTCGGCCTCGACGACGAACTCGCGGCCCTGGCCCAACCGGGCGGACACGCCGAAGTCCTCGGCCATGCCGCCGATCAGGAAGCCGGGGGAGCGACCGGCATTCTCCAGCAGCCAGGTCAGGATGGTGGTGGTGGTGGTCTTGCCATGGGTGCCGGCCACGGCCAGGGTATCGCGGCCCGGCAGGACCTGCTCGGACAGCCACTGGGCGCCGGAAATGTAGCGCTGGCCGGCATCCAGGACGGCTTCCACCGCCGGGTTGCCGCGCGACAGCGCATTGCCGATCACCACCTGCCCGGTGCCTTCCGGCACGCTGTCGGCGCGGTAGCCCTGGTCCAGGGTGATGCCCAGCTGCTCGAGCTGGGTCGACATCGGCGGATAGATGGCCTGGTCGCTGCCGCTGACCGTATGGCCCAGTTCCCGCGCCAGGGCGGCCACGCCACCCATGAAGGTGCCGGCGATTGCAAGGATATGTACGCTGCTCATGACCGGGGATTGTGACCGATCACGGCTGTATAGGGCCATTGTCGGCAGAAGGGTAAGAGAACCCCTACAGTCACTGTGAGAAAACTCCAGTCGCATGTCAGGGAATTCCCGATAGCGATGTTCTGTGAACCCGGACACAATTCAGGATGCCAGCCGCAGTACCCGAACCGGTCCTACTCCCCAAGAGGCCATCCCCAAGGGAGCTCATGCTGTGGGGGCCCTGAGCAAGCCCTTTGCTGGCACCTATGAAACGAATCAGGCCTGATCCTCGCGGATCAGGCCTGTTTTTTTTGCGCCTGCGGCGGCCGGCATCGACCGGCCAGCCGGGTCAGCGCTTGATCGCCGCCAGGATGCGGGCTTCGATCTCGTCGAGCTCGCCGACGCCATCGACGCGGGCCAGGGTGCCACGACCAGCGTAGAAGTCGACCACCGGAGCGGTCTGCTCGGTGTAGACCTGCAGGCGCTTGCGCACCGATTCCGGATTGTCGTCGGCGCGCCCCTGTTCCTGCGCACGGCCGGCGATACGCTCGACCAGCAGCTCGGTGGCCACGTCCAGCTGCACCACGGCATCCAACGGCTGGCCGATCTCGGCCAGCATGCCGTCCAGCGCGTTGGCCTGGGCCACATTGCGCGGATAGCCGTCAAGGATGAAGCCCTTGGCGACATCGGCCTGGGCCAGGCGCGACTTCAGCATGCCCAGCAGGATCTCATCGGACACCAGGTTGCCGGCATCCATCACCGACTTGGCCTGCTTGCCCAGCTCGGAGCCGGCGGCGATTTCCGCGCGCAGCATGTCGCCGGTGGAAATGTGGGCGATCTCGAGCTTTTCCTTCAGGCGCGTCGCCTGTGTCCCCTTGCCCGAACCGGGCGGTCCCAACAGAACCAATCGCATTGACCTGACTCCAACGTGTTGAAAATAAAGAAGGTTCGCGTCCCGGACGGTCCGGTATCGCTGCACCGCAATAGCGCCACTTTAGCGCATCCGGGTAATGTCCCTGCAATGTCCCCTCCCCCGAGCAGGTAGAAGCATGCGCAATGGCACCCTCCTTTACGCCCAGTCAGGCGGCGTCACCGCCGTCATCAACGCCACGGCCGCAGCGGTGATCGAACAGGCCCGCGCCAAGGGAATCAAGGTCCTGGCCGCGCGCAACGGCATCCTTGGCGCCCTGCGCGAGGAGCTGATCGACACCAGCAAGGAGAGTGCTGCGGCCATCCGCGCCCTTGCCCACACCCCCGGCGGCGCGTTCGGCTCGTGCCGGGTCAAGCTGAAATCGCTGGAGGCCGACCGTGCCCGTTACGACCGCCTGCTGGAGGTCCTGCGCGCCCACGACGTGCGCTGGTTCCTCTACAACGGCGGCAACGACTCGGCAGACACCGCCCTGAAGGTATCGCAGCTGGCAAAAAGCTCCGGCTACGACCTGACCTGCATCGGCGTGCCCAAGACCATCGACAACGACCTGGCGGTGACCGACACCTGCCCCGGCTTCGGTTCGGCGGCCAAATACACGGCCGTGTCCGTGCGCGAAGCGGCGTTGGACGTGGCGGCCATGGCCGAGACCTCCACCCGCGTCTTCATCTACGAGGCGATGGGCCGCCACGCCGGCTGGCTGGCTGCAGCCGCCGGCCTGGCCGGTACCGGCGAGGACGACGCCCCGCACATCATCCTGCTGCCCGAGCGCGCCTATGACGAGGCCGCGTTCCTGGCCAAGGTCAAGGCCGTGGTGGCACGCGTGGGCTACTGCGTGGTGGTGGCTTCGGAAGGCATCGCCACCGCCGATGGCCGCTTCGTCGCCGACGCCGGCGGCGGCAAGGACTCCTTCGGCCATTCGCAGCTGGGCGGCGTGGCCGCGCATCTGGCCGGGCGGGTCAAGGACCAGCTGGGGCTGAAGGTGCACTGGGCCCTGCCCGACTATCTGCAGCGATCGGCCCGCCACCTGGCCAGCAAAACCGACTGGGAACAGGCCCAGGCGGTGGGCAAGGCGGCAGTGCAGCTGGCGCTGAAGGGACAGAACGGGGTGATGCCGGTGATCGTGCGCAGCAGCGATGCGCCCTATCGTTGGAAGATCGAGGCAGCGCCGCTGTCGAAGATCGCCAACCATGAAAAGAAGATGCCGGCCAGCTTCATCCGCCGCGATGGCTTCGGCATCACTGCCAAGGCGCGGGCCTACCTGCAGCCGTTGATCAAGGGTGAAGCACCGTTGCCCTACGGTAGTGATGGCCTGCCGAAGTACGTGACGCTGAAGAACGTCGCGGTGAAGCAGAAACTGCCAGCGTTCGAAGGCTGACCCCCAAGGGGACGGAGGGGATTAAGTCGTATACGCCCCTCCGTCACTTCCACCAGCGTCAGCGTGGGTCGGATACGACTTAATCCCCTCCGTCCCCTTTTCAGGAGGAATGCCATGGCGTTGCGTGTTGTTCGACTTGGCTCACCGCGGGCGCCCGGTGAAGGCCTGCGCATCGGCACTGTGCGGCGCCCGCCGCGCGGTGTGCCGCGCAGCGAGTTCGCGAAGCAGGACTGGTACGACGTCTGGTTTCCTACGCTGTCTCCCAGCGCGGAGCTGGTGAAACAGGCGCACGAGGCGAAGACCGCCGCCGACTGGACGGCGTTCTTCCGTCACTACAAAGTCGAAATGAAGGCACCCGATGCGGCGCACGCGCTGGACCTTCTGGCGGCACTGTCGCAGCACAGCGATATCGCGGTGGGCTGCTATTGCGAGGATGCGGCGCACTGCCACCGATCGGCACTGCGCGAACTGCTGGTGGCGCGCGGGGCGAGGCTTGCGGATTGATCGCGGGGTTGCCGGCCAGCGGCCGGCACTACCTAGGTCTCGCTTGCAGTAGATCCACGCCATGCGTGGATGCTTGGCCTCAATTGCAGGCCTTGCCTTCCATCTGCAGCTGCGCGGCGAACATCGTCACCTGCGGGATCTTGCCGGCGGCGGCCTGCTTCTTGGCTTCTTCCAGATAGATGCGCGACTGGCCCTGTCCATCCAGCGCCTGCGCGTTGTTCACCGGCAGACGCCACACCCGCACCACCGCCTGCTGCGCCGGGCAGGCCGCATTCGGAACCCGGATCACATCATTGAGCTTCCAGCCCTTGTCGGCGCTCGGTTGTGCCTTAGCGTAGTCGACAAAGCGGGCGCGCGGCTGGCACTGCTCGCTGGTGCGCACCGCCGAGAAACGATAGGGCTCCGCGGCCTGGCCGGTGAACGCGCCTTCCAGGCGGGCACAGGCCTCGGGAATCTGCCGCAGCGTATGCACCGCGCCGACCGCCTGCGGTGCACCGACCGCGCGCTGCAGTTCGGGTGCTTCCGCCGCGAAGGCAGGCAGGGCCGGGGCCAGAACGGCAAGCATCAACAGGGACAGGCGCATGGGGATTCTCCGACAGGACTGCGCGCAGGCTTGCAGAGGTTGGCTTAACGGGGTGCAAAGGCGCATCCATCGAGCAACCGCTGCGCTCGCCGGGCGCGGCTAGTCGAGCATGGCTCGACTCTACAACTAGCCGGACGCATACTGCGGACACCAGGGAATGCTGAACACCGCCATACGTCGGACGACCACCAAGGTCGGTACGGGTTGGTTCCAGGCTGCAGCCCGTCGTCCCCCTCGTGGTGCAGTTCATCGCCACTGGATGCTTGTCCATCCATTCTGCGGAGGGGTCTAATGCTGGAACGTCACGGGCTGTCATTGGCGCTGGGCTGCGCCATTCTCGCGATCCTGTACGGAATCGTCTCGGCGCGCTGGATCCTGCGCCAACCCACCGGCAATGAACGCATGGTCGCCATCGCCACGGCCATCCAGGAAGGCGCGCGCGCCTACCTCAACCGTCAGTACCTGACCATCGGCATCGCGGGCGTGGTGCTGTTCGTGCTGGTCGGCATCTTCCTGAGCTGGTACACCGCGATCGGCTTCGCGGTCGGTGCGGTGCTGTCCGGCGCAGCGGGCTACATCGGCATGAACGTGTCGGTGCGCGCCAACGTACGCACCGCAGAGGCCGCGCGCCATGGCATCAGTGCGGCGATGGACGTTGCGTTCCGCGGCGGTGCGATCACCGGCATGCTGGTGGTCGGCCTGGGCCTGCTCGGCGTGGCCGGCTACTACGCACTGCTGCTGCGGCTGGGCCTGCCGATGGAACAGGCACTGCATGCACTGGTCGGCCTGGCCTTCGGCTCATCGCTGATCTCGATCTTCGCGCGTCTGGGCGGCGGCATCTTCACCAAGGGGGCCGATGTCGGCGCCGATCTGGTCGGCAAGGTCGAAGCGGGCATTCCCGAGGACGACCCGCGCAACCCGGCGGTGATCGCCGACAACGTCGGTGACAACGTCGGCGACTGCGCCGGCATGGCCGCCGATCTGTTCGAGACCTACGCTGTCACCGTGATCGCCACCATGCTGCTGGGCAGCCTGATGCTGGCCGAAGCCGGTGCCAATGCGGTGCTGTATCCGCTGGTGCTGGGCGGTGTTTCGATCATCGCTTCGATCATCGGCGCGCTGTTTGTGAAGGTGAAGCCCGGTGGCTCGATCATGGGAGCGCTGTACAAGGGCGTGATCGTCTCCGGTGTGCTGGCAGCGATCGCGTTCTATCCGATCACCACAGGTCTCATGGCAGACAACGTGCATGGCCCTGTCGCACTCTACGGCTGTGCGTTGATCGGCCTGGTGTTGACCGGCCTGATCGTATGGATCACCGAGTACTACACCGGCACCCAGTACAAGCCGGTGCAGCACGTGGCGCAGGCTTCGACCACCGGCCACGGCACCAACATCATCGCCGGCCTCGGCATCTCGATGAAGTCCACGGCGCTGCCGGTTATCGCCGTCTGTGTGGCGATCTGGGGCGCGCACGCGCTGGCAGGCTTGTACGGCATCGCCATCGCCGCCACCGCAATGCTGTCGATGGCGGGCATGATCGTCGCACTCGACGCCTACGGGCCGATCACCGACAACGCCGGTGGCATCGCCGAGATGGCCGAACTGCCCTCGGAGATCCGCGACATCACCGATCCGCTCGATGCGGTGGGCAACACCACCAAGGCAGTCACCAAGGGCTATGCCATCGGTTCGGCAGCACTGGCCGCGCTGGTGTTGTTCGCCGACTACACGCACAACCTGCAGGCGGCCAATCCCGGCCAGGAGTTCCGCTTCGACCTCAGCGACCACACGGTGATCATCGGCCTGCTGATCGGCGGCCTGATTCCCTACCTGTTCGGCGCGATGGCGATGGAAGCGGTCGGTCGCGCGGCCGGCGCGGTGGTGGAGGAAGTGCGGCGGCAGTTCCGCGAGATCCCCGGCATCATGCAGGGCACCGCCAAGCCGCAGTACGACAAGGCGGTGGACATGCTGACCCGCTCGGCGATCCGCGAAATGATCGTGCCGTCGCTGCTGCCGGTCGCCGTGCCGGTGGTGGTCGGCCTGCTGCTGGGGCCACGCGCGCTGGGCGGCCTGCTGATCGGCACGATCGTCACCGGGCTCTTCGTGGCCATTTCGATGACCACCGGCGGCGGTGCCTGGGACAACGCCAAGAAGTACATCGAGGATGGCCACTTCGGCGGCAAGGGCAGCGAGGCGCACAAGGCGGCAGTGACCGGCGACACCGTGGGTGATCCGTACAAGGACACCGCCGGCCCGGCGATCAACCCGCTGATCAAGATCATCAACATCGTGGCGCTGTTGCTGGTGCCATTGCTGTAGATCCACGTCATGCGTGGATGGCGGCCCCCGCCGCCGATCACCGTCCGCGCAGATAGAACGCCACTGGCACCATCACTTCTACCGGGTCGCCGGCCACATCGGCCGGCGGCACCGGCACCGGGCTGGCGCGCTGCACGGTGTCCAGTGTCTCCTGGTCGAGCAGTGCGAAGCCGCTGCTGCGCTCGATACGTGGCGCCGACACACGGCCGTCGCGGGCAACGGCAAAGCGCACATAGGCCACGCCCTGCTGGCGCAACCGTTCGGACTGGCGTGGATAGCGCCGATGCTGTTGCAGGTGTCCCAGCAGCAACCCCTGCCAGGTGGCGTTGGCACTGCTGCGTTCGCCAGCGGTGGTACGCGGTGCAGCGTAACGTGCTGCTGCCTGTGCAGGAACGTCCGGCGGCGCCAGCGTGCGATCGACGTTGGCGTCCGCAGCGTCCTCTGTCGGCTTCGCAGCTGGCTCGAGCGGGGGCGCAAGTTCCCCTTGTGGCAGCGCCGGCGCTTTGATCTGTTCGTGTTGCTTCGGCATGGTCACGCGCCGCTGCTGCTCCTGCTGCAACGGTCCGGCGGGCAGCGCGCGCGGCGGTACCGGCGGCGCCTGCGCGGCGGGAGCCAATTCCAGCATCAAGGCGGCAGGAGGTGCCACTGCTACGACCGGCGGCGTGCGCGACGCCCACCACCACAGCGTACCGATCAGCACCGCATGTGCCAGCAGTACGATCGCCAGGCTGGCTGCCCAGCGCTGCAGCCCGCTCATCGAGCGCCCTGCTCCAACCCGACCAGGGCGACCTTCAGGTAACCGGCACTGCGCAATGCGTCCAGCGTCGCCATCAGGTCTCCATAGGAGACGCGCTGATCGGCACGCAGATAGAGACGCTGCGACGTATCGCCATGCGTTGCCGAGCGCAGCGCGTTGGCGAGGCCATCGCTTGCCACCGGCGCCTCGCCCACCCGCAGCGACAGGTCGGCCTGCACGGTCACATACACCGGCGCATTTTCTGCCGGCGTCGCCTGCGCACTGCTGGCGGGGAGCTGTACCGGCACCGACACCGTAGCCAACGGCGCGGCCACCATGAAGATGATCAACAGCACCAGCATCACGTCGATGAAGGGCGTGACATTGATCTCGTGGGCTTCTTCCGGGGTGTCATCGCGTCCGGATGCGGTCCTGATCGCCATGGCGTGCCTCAGTTCACTGCACGCAGCGTGCCTGCCGGTGCACGGCGTGCAGCCCGATCCAGATCACGCGACACCAGCTGCTGCACAGCTGCGGACAGATCGCCCAGCAGGCCACGCAGGCCCGCCAGCACCCGGGTGAAGTGGTTGTAGACCAGTACCGCCGGGATCGCTGCGACCAGACCGAGCGCGGTAGCCAGCAGCGCCTCGGCAATGCCTGGCGCAACCACGGCAAGATTGGTGGTGTTGCTGTGGGCGATGCCGATGAAGCTGTTCATGATGCCCCACACGGTGCCGAACAGGCCCACGAAGGGCGCCACTGCGCCAATGCTGGCAAGCACGCCGATGCCACGACGCTGGTTGCGTGCGGACTCCAGTTCCAGACGCTCCAGTCGTGACGCCACCCGCTCCTTGATCCCCTCACGATGATCAAGTTCCTGCGACAGATGCAGCTCGGTGCGCGCAGCATCCAGCATGGCGACGGCGATGCTCTGCTGCAGTGCGGGCTCGCCGCCTGCGACCGGCAGGCTGGGTGCCGACAGCAGCAGGCTTCGCGCGAGGCGCAAGGCGCGCGCCTGCCGGGCCAGTTCCCAGCCCTTGGCCAGCAGCACGGTCCAGGTGGCCAGCGAGGCTACAGCCAGGGCAATCATCACGCCCTTCACCACCACATCGGCAGCCAGGTACATGCCCCAGGGGGTCAGTGCGGGGGCGGCCATGGGCGCCAGATCAGCAGGCAGCATCGTCAGAGGTTCCATTGGAATCGGAAGAGGAGGCGCGACGGCGGGCAGCGCGCGGATCGGCGGCATCGTCCACGCCCACCAGCGGCGAAAGATCGAAACGTGGCGCCGGTCGACTCAGGACATAGCCGGCACTGACCGCAAAGAACAGGCCAACGCCCAGCAGCAGGCGCCAGGACGGGTGTGCGCCCCAGCAGAACATCGCAAATCCCACCGCCATGCCCGCGCTGGCAAACACCTTGCCCTTGCGCGATACCGCACCCTGCTCACGCCACAGGCGCAGCGACGGGCCGTAGCGCGGATGGGAAAGCAGCCGCTGTTCGAACCTGGGCGAACTGCGCGCGAAGCAGCCCACCGCCAGGATCAGGAAGATGGTGGTCGGCATGACTGGCAGCAGCGCGCCGATCACCCCCAGCGCGACCATCAGCCAGCCGAGCGCGAACCACAGCCAGCGCATCAATCGCGCGCCAGCGGGCGGTGCAGGGACATCAGGAAAACTCCACTTCGACATGGCCGTGTACGCTGCGGAACGCGGCATCGGCGGCATCGATCACTTCCTGCTCCTGCGCCGGCGACAGCACCACTGCATCCAGTGCAGCAGTGAACTCGCGCCAGTGCCGCGCGGCCCCATCAGGATGTGCCGCCAGGTGGCGCGCGCCGAAATCACGATCCAGGCCGAGCGCAGCCGCCATCTTGTAGAGCACGGTGCCACCCAGGTTGGAGCCTTCAGCAACATACAACCAGCCCAATGCAGTCGGCAGCGGCAGGTCATTCCCGAGTGCGACGATGTCCTCGCCCGGCAGCGCCTGCTCCAGGTCCTGCAGGTCGCTGCGTACCTGCTGCAGGCGGCGACGTTCAGCCAGGTCCGGCAGCAATGCGTCCAGCGCAGGGCTGGCGTACAACGCGTCGATGCTGCGGTGGAAGCGGTACTGCACCCGCAGGAAGCGAGCGAAATTGCTGCGGTCGGCAAAGATGTCGCCGGCCATGATGCGCTTGTCGAGGGCGCCATGGCTGTCGCGGGTGGCGGCCTTCAGCCGCACGCTGCGGCTGTCTTCGAGGGATGTCTGAACGGTCATCGGGAGTGCCAGGGAAAGCGTCCCCCTGTAGACGATCCCGGCGAGGGTTCCCCCAACCCTGCTTGCGTCGATAATGCAGGTTCCTTTCCATTGCCAGGACCCCACCGATGATCACCACCGAACCGCGCATGACCAACCTGTTCCTGCAGCTGGGTCTGGATGCCAGTGCCGAGGGCATTGCCCGGTTCATCGCCGACCACCAGCTGGCCGCCGGTGTGGAAGTGGCCGATGCCCCGTACTGGAACGAAGCCCAGCGCCAGTTCTTGGCCGAATCGCTGCAGGCTGATGCAGCCTGGACGACCGTGGTCGACGAACTGAACGAAGCGCTGCACGAAGCGGCGGTGAAGGCGGCGACCGGGCTGTAATCGCTCGCCGGGCATGGCCCGGCGCTACCGGTTGTTCGGTGGATCCACGCCATGCGTGGATGGCCGGACCCGATGGGGTCAGAGCCCTTTCCACAGGAAAGGGATCCGACCCCGCCGATCAGTACTTCCAGGTAAAGGCCAACCGCGCGGTCCGGCCCGGAGCCGGCATCACACCCAGGGCCAGCGGATCCAGGTAGTAGCGGTCGGTCACGTTGTCCACGTTCGCTTCCACCGACAGCTGGTCGTTGAAACTCCAGCTCGCGAACAGATCCACCAGCGTGGTCGGCCGGTACAGCTGCTGGATCGCTGACAGGCCCACGTTCCATTCCTTGTCCAGCTTGCTGATCGGGCCGGCGTTGTGGACCACGCGGGTGCCGAAGGTCAGCCGCTCATCGAACAGTCGCGAACCCAGGGTCAGGTTGACCATGTAGCGCGGCGGGTTCTGGGTGTTGCTGTAGGAACCTTCGAAGCCACCATCCACGCAGTCCGGCGTGCCGATCAGTTCCTCGATCCTGCGCTGGACGCCGTACGCGCGGCGTTCGGCAGCGATGTCCGGCGCGCAGGTCTTGGCCTTGAAGTAGTAGTGCGCCGACAGATCGGCAAACACCTTGCCGCTGTCATAGCTGGACTGGAACTCCATGCCCGACACCTTGAAACGGTCGACGTTGCGGATCAGGCCGGCCGACAACGTGCGGTAGTCGCGGGTGATCAGGTCATCAATGCGGGTATCGAAGTACGCCAGCTTCAGCGCCAGGCGGTCACCGGCAGTGAACAGGTCGTGCTGGATCGTACTGGCGCCCAGTTCCCAGCTGTGCGCGCGCTCGGGCTTGAGTTCGTCCACCGGCTTGGCCGCAGTGAACAGGCCCAGCGTGGTCTCGAACAGGCTCGGCAGCTTGGTGCCTTCGGCGTACTTCAGGTAGACCATGCTGTCTTCGCTGAAACGGAAGGCCACGCTGGCGGTCGGCGAGAACGCGCTGTCACGGCGGCGGATCGGCTGCGACCAGGTCCAGCTCACCGGCACTTTCAGATCCTCAGCAGCATCGGCGTCATAGAAGTTCCAGCCACTGATGTCGCCGACGGTGCCCTTCTTGTACGGCGAGGCCAGCAGCGACTCTTGGGTGAAGTTGCCGTTCGCGTCGGGATACCAGTTCAGCAGCGCGATACGCTTGGCCCGCCACGACGGCAGCTTGGGATTGCCGTTGAGCAGCTCGGTGTAGCGGTACTGGCCCTGGACTTCGTATCCGTCCGGCGTGGCCAGGCGGTTGCGGTCATGCACGTCCACGCGGTTCCAGCGCCCGCCCAGCAGCATCTCCCAGCGTTCGTCCGGCGCCCACTTCAGCGACGCCACCGCGCTGTATTCCTTGCGCTCGGCATTGCGCAGGAAGCGGTTGTTGACCAGGTCGTCGTGCATGATCGGGCCGGAGCTGCCCGGGGCGATGTCTTCATCGCTGTAGGACAGGCCGTAATCGAGGGTGAAGCGGCCGGCACTGCTGTCGAACACCGAGGTGTTGCTGGCGTCCAGACCGAAGCGTTTCTGCCGCAACGGGTTGCGGTAGGCATCCTTGTAGCCGGGATTGCCGCTGAAGCTGGGCGCGTCGTACCACTCGGTACGGCGGTCGAAGTACCACGGGGTAATGCCGGTCAGGCTGTTGTACATCACGCTGTCGGCGTCGGTGTACCACGCGTTGACGCGCAGGTCGATCAGCTCGCTGTCCGGGTTGAACCGGTAGCGCAGGCTGTAGCTGTCCATGTCGACGTGGCCTGGATCCCATTGCGGGATGCGGTCACGTTCAACGCGGATGATCTGCGAGGCCATGATCTCGCCAGCGGTGCCTTCATAGCGCCGATAGCCCGCTTCCAGCGTCTGCGCGTCGTCGATGCGCCAGGTGCCCTTGAGCAGGGTCGATTTCGAACGCGAGGACGTGTTGAACACTTCGGTGCGCGGCGGGTTCAGCGGGGCCAGGGTGCGACGGGTCTGCGGGAAATCGTCGTAGCCCTTGCTGCCGGAGAAGTAATTGCCGTTGTCTCGGTACGCATAGGCGGCCACCAGGTCGAAGCGATCCCAGTGCCCGGCGGCGGCCACGTTGAAGAACTGGCTGCCGGTGGCGCTGCGATCGCTGCGCGGCACGGCCTCGTAGCCGGGCAGGTTGTTGGCGCTGCCGTTGGCCAGTCCCCCGCGCAAGCGTACGCCGACATCGCGCCCCTCGCGCAGCACGTCATCGACATTCAGGGTTTCCATTTCGACCACGCCACCGATACCGCCGGAGGCATTGGCCTGCAGGCTCGGGCCCTTGGTGATGGTCAGCCGCGAGATCAGGTCGGGGTCGAGGTAGGTGCGCTGCGACTGGCCGGCATAGCCACGGTAGGTGTCCATGCTGGACTGGCCACCGTCGATGATGACCGGCACCCGGCTCTGGCCCTGGATGCCGCGGATGTTGACGTCGAAGCCATTGCCCACACGGGGATCGCCCGCGGTAACACCGGCCACGCCCTTGACGATGTCGCCGTTGGAGGTGCCGCGGAACCGCTCCAGTGCGACGCGGCCGATGCTGGTGGTCGAACCCACGCTGCGGTAGCTGTCGAGCAGGCGCGCTTCATCGCTGGCCGCGCCGCCCTGCACGCGGTCTCCGGCCACGCTGAGGGTATCGGTGACGATCACTCCGCCCGTCTGGCCCGCCGCAGCGACCTCCAGCGTCACCGCATCGGCGCTTACCCGGCGCACGCTCAGGCCGCTGCCGCGCAGCAGACGTGCGAGGGCCTCGTCGGCTGACAGCGTGCCGCTGACCGGTTGCGAGATCACGCCTTTGGCCAGCGTGCTCGGATAGACCACCTGCACACCGGACTGGCGCATGTAGGCGCGCAGTGCATCGTCCAGCGGTTGGTCGGGAATATCGAAGTGCTGTACCGCAGCCGGGCCAGCGGTGCTGGACTGCGCCATCACGGTGGGGGTGGCGGTTGCCAGGCCGGCGGCCAGCAGCGCGATGCACAGACGGGACGGGCGCGGTGCGCGGCCCGGGCGGCGGAATTCGTACATGGGGGAACCTGTCAGAGGAGCGTGGCCGCGGGCGCGGCATCATCCGCGCATGCGCGGACCCAACGACGTACGTGGCGGCGGCGGGTACGTTCGTGGATGAGACGCGTGGCGGCGTGCGATCCCCAAGACGGATGCGATGCATCCGCTGCATCCGTGGATGGCGTGGCGTTACCGGTGGACGATTGCCACACCCAGTGGCAGGCGGGTGACCTGCAGGCCGGCGGTGGCCGCCAGCGCGTCCAGTGCCTGCTCCGGATGATCGACGCGCAGCGCCGCGCTGACGGCTGGAAGCGCCTGGAGATTGCCGCGCACGAACGTCGGCCCTGCGCGATAGCGACCGACCTCGTGCACGGCATCGGTCACGCTGGCCTGCTCCAGCAGCAGCTCGCCCTGTCGCCAGGCACCGACACTGTCTGCGGCAACGTCGATCAGTCGCTGCACGCTTCGATGCTCGCCATAGCCCGCACGTTGCCCCACCTGCAGATAGGTCCAGCCGCCATCAACCGGACTGGCCACGCGTACGCGGCCCTGTCCGACTTCGGTCTCCACCCCGGCGGCAACGTGGGCGACCGTGAATGCGGTGGAGATGTCTTCCACCACACCGTTGCCAGCCGCGACGCTGAAGCGCCTCTGCGCATCAGGCGCCACGTAGAACCAGGCACGGCCACGCAGCAGTTCAATGCGACGACGCTGGTCATCGAAGTGCACGGCGATCGCACTGTCGGCATCGAGCACGGCACGGCTGCCATCGGGCAGATGCACATCCTGCACGCGGTGGTCGCTGCGATGATCCGCCTGCAGGCGCAGCCAGGTATCGGGCCAGACCACCAGCAATGCCAGCGCAGCGGCGGTGGCCATGGCCCAACGCAGCCGCCGCGGGCGACGCGCTGCCTGCCTGCGTTCGATGGCGACCGGACGCGGCCCCACACTGCGCCACAGCATGCGCTCATGCTCGAATGAACGCCGATTCGCAGGCTCGGCCAACCAGCGCTCGAACGCATCCATGCGCGCGTCGCTGATATCGCCGGACGCCAGGCACACGATCCAGTCCCTGGCCTGTTCGGCCACGGCATCATCGGCGGTGCTGCGGGGTGTCGGGGGCGGGCTCATCGGCTGGCGGGGGACACGATCAGAGGTGGGCGGAAGGACTAGACCGCATGGGCGGCCTGCGAATCAAGACGCACGGCGGGTATGCGCCCCCAAGCCGGATCGTTCATCGACCGCTGCGTGCCCAGGCAAGCCGCTGCAGCGCAGTGCGTACGTGGTTCTCCACCGTGGTCACCGACACCCCGAGGCGTCGGGCGATGTCGGCCTGGGTCAGGCCCTGCAGGCGATTGAGATGGAAGATGGTACGCGTCGGCTCGGGCAGGTGGCCGGCGGCATCAAGCACGCGCTGCAACTCATCCTGCGCCATCACCTGCTCCTCCGTGGAGATCTGCTCGTCCTCCTGCCACAGGTAGTGCTCGGCCAGCAGGCGGTTGCGCCGCGTCGATTCGCGGCCATGGTCGGTGGCGAGGTTGATGGCCAATCGATAGAGATAGGCGCGCGGATTGTCGATGCTCTGGCTGTTGTCGACCCCGCGCGCCTTGAACCAGACCGCCTGGATCACGTCTTCCGCCCCGCTGTCGCCACCGAGAATGCGCTGCACGCGCCGCAGCAGTGCCGATCGTTCGCGGATCAGCAGTTCGGTCAGGGTGACGGCGTTGGAGGACATGCGCGGCGACGGGACAGACGGGGGCGGCGCGCATGCTACTCCGTTAATGCGAATAAATCACGTTTGCATTACGGCCCCCTGCGTCAGAGACAGTCTGTCAGGCCGTCATAGACGCTCGTGGTCGTGCCGGGCAACGGGGCATCAATCGCCTCATGCCCGGAAACCTGCCAGACCTGCAGCAGCTCCTCCAGCCGGGTTGCAGGCGCCAGCGGCAGCGTGCAGGCGTAGGTGCCATGGTCGACATCGATCCGGCCGTCCTTCTGCACCCAGGTTTCGCTGCCAGCGAAGGTCCAGACGCAGCTGGCGACCACGCCTGTCGCGCGCTCCACCGAGCAGCGCAGGCGCATGGCCCACAGGTTGTAGTACTGCCCCTCGCAGAACGTGTCGCCACAGATATCATCGAACCCGCGCACCAGCATCCGCTCGGCAGCGAGGAAGCGCTCCCGGCCGGTCGCGGGATCGGGATAGTCACGGGCGTCCACGAACGCCGGCGCCGCCTGCGCGGTTCCGGCCAGCAGCAGAGCACAGAGCAGCCATCGTCCCGGGAAAGCACGCATCAGGCGCCCCTCCTCTGCAGGCAATCAGGCAGCACCTCGAACAGACCATGGTCGAGCCCGGGCAGTGGCGCCATCAGGCCGTCCGGCGCCTCCAGCGAGGCAAAGAAGGCTTCAACCGGCACCCCGGGCTGCATTTCCACCGGGCAGGTCCAGTGGCCGTTGTCGACTTGTACCTGCCCTGTGTCGGGTTGCACCGCCAGTTCGCTGGCCGCCAGCACCCAGACGCAGCGCTGCACCGTTCCCCGGTGGGCCAGCACCGCGCAGCGGAACTCCAGCACCCGGTAGTTGCTGTAATCGCCTTCGCAGAAGGTATCGGAGCACAGGCGGTCGAATGCCTGGGCAAGCGCGCCCTCCAGCGCGTAGGCCCTGTCCCAGAAGGCCTCCTGGGCCGGATGGTTGATCAGGTCAACATGCGTCCCGCGCGCCAGCGCGGTCAGCGGGACAAGCAGCAGCAGAACGCCGCAGCGCCAACGGTTCCAGTTCATTGCAGGTCTCCTCGGTTCGGGATTCCAGCCTGCTCCGGTCGCCGGCCCGTCCCCATCGGGATACCCCGTCCTGACCGGTCATCGGCCACCGCGACGGCCCGTCAGCGCCCTACCCTGCACAGCGACCGGCAAAGGCATAAAATGGAGAGCTATCCGTCTACACCCCCACCTGGAGCACACCATGGGCCTGGAACTCGTCTCGCCCGGCAAGAACCCGCCGGAAGAAATCAACGTCATCATCGAGATCCCGAAGGATTCCGAGCCGGTGAAGTACGAAGTGGACAAGGAAACCGGCGCGATCTTCGTCGACCGCATCCTGTCGACCCCGATGCGCTACCCCTGCAACTACGGCTACGTGCCGAGCACCCTGTGCGGCGACGGCGATCCGGCCGACGTGCTGGTGGTGCTGCCGCTGCCGCTGGTCCCGGGTTCGGTGGTGCGTTGCCGTCCGGTCGGTGTGCTGAAGATGAGCGATGAGGCCGGCAGCGACGAGAAGATCCTGGCCGTGCCGGTCACCAAGGTGTTCGGCGGCTACGCGCACGTGGAAGACATCGAGCAGGTGTCCAGCCACTGGCTGGAGCGCATCGGCCACTTCTTCGAGCACTACAAGGACCTGGAGAAGGGCAAGTGGGTCAAGCTGGACGGTTGGGGCGGCGCGGCTGAGGCCAAGCAGATCCTGATCGAGGCGCACCAGCGCCACCTCGACAGCAAGGCCTGAGACTGAACAGCATTGCTCCGGCGCACGGCGTCGGAGCGATGCGGGTCACGTTTCATGACGGCGGCACATCACCTTTGCCGCCGTATTAGGTAAATTGCGTCACTTCACACGTCTTCGACATCGACCGTCGAGACAGCCAGGGGAATGTGTCGTGCGTATTCTGCTTGTTGGGGATACAGCCAGCCTGCCGGCTGAGCTGACCGAATTCATTGCCGATCTTGGGGAAGACTGGCAGCCGTTGACCGCCACCGATGGCCATACCGCGATGACCGCGGTCGCCACCCAGGGCGTGGACGCGGTGATCGTCTGCCCGCAGTTGCCCGATCTCAACGCGACCACGCTGCTGGGACAGATCCGCACCTTGCGCCCGGAGACCATCCGCATCGCACTTGTCGATGCACAGCATGGCAACCGGCCGCCGCCGGCGCGCCTCATCGGTGTCGCCCATCGCTTCCTGCCCTTGCCGCTGGCACCGGAAGTACTGCTGGAAGCACTGACCAGCCTGGAAGAGCTGCGCGAAGTGCTGGACAGCCCGCGCCTGCGCGATGCCATCGGCCGCATCGAGAAGCTGCCCTCGCCACCGCATCTGTACCTGAGCCTGACCCAGGCACTGGAACATGACGACGACGCCGACAGCGCCGATGTCGCCAAGCTGGTCGCCGCCGACCCGGCGATCGCAGCAAAGGTGCTGCAGCTTTCCAATTCGGCGTTCTTCAGCCAGGGCCGCACCATCGCCGACCTGCGCACGGCCGTGACCCGGCTGGGCCTGGCCACGCTGCGTGACCTGGTGCTGGCCAGTGAAGTGTTCTCCGCGCCGACCTTGTCCGGCGCCGAGCGCAACTCGCTGCAGCAGCGTGCCTTGATGGCCTCGCGATTGGCCGCACGCCTGCTGCCCGACTCCAGTGCCGAACTCGGTGCCACCGCCGCACTGCTGGCCGACATCGGCCTGCTGCTGCCGGGCGTACGCAACGAACGCAGCGAACCCGAGCTCGCGGGCGACGACCGCCCCGGCCATGCCGAAGCCGGCGCCTATCTGCTGGGCCTGTGGGGCCTGCCGATGCCGATCATCGAGGCGGTGGCGTTCCATCTGCAGCCGCAGCGCGCCAACACCCGCAGCTTCTGGGTGACCGGTGCGGTGCACGTGGCACTGGCACTGGTCAACGGCGATCCGGTGGATGAAGAGTATCTGCAGCGCGCCGGTGTGCTGAACAAGCTGCCGCAGTGGCGCGAGCACGCCAACAGCCTGATGGGGCTGGTGCCAAGCGACGCCTGAGGCGTAGCGGCAGGCGGGTGCGCAGGGGAAGAAAGGCAGGCCGGGTGGCCTGCCTTTTTTCGTGGTGCCGTTGTGCCGGAACGTACATCCACGCATGGCGTGGATCTACCCAGTCGGTGCAGCGCTCAAACAAGAAGGGCGGACCTTGCGGCCCGCCCTCCTCTTTCTGCTGTCACGCTTCGATGGATCAGAAGCGCTGGGTGTACTTCATGTAGTAGTAACGACCGATGTCGAAGCCACCGTAGTACGAGAAGCTCGAGTTCGGCTGGCTGTACATGACCGGGCCTTCGTGGTTGAACACGTTGTTGGCACCGACCGAGACCGTAGCCTGCCACGGCAGGGTGTAACGCACCTGCACATCGTGGAAGGTGTTCGAACCGACCTTGCGGGTCGGCTGGCCCAGGGTGTAGGACGAGCTGAAGTCAGGCAGGTTGCACTCGGTGTCGTAGGAGCACGGCTCCTTCATGCTCGAGTAGTAACGCACCGCCCAGTTCACGCCCAGGTTGCCCAGGCTCCAATCGACATTCAGGTTCGAACGGACGCGGAAGTTCGCACCCCAGTCGCCGGTTGCCCAGCTGGTGTGCTGCTCGACCGGGGTCTCGGCTTCGTTGTCGCGCTTGTACTCGAGGTAATCGACGTAGGTGGTTTTCCAGTCAACCACGATCTTGCCGAAGGAGAACTCCGGCAGGCGGTACTTGATGCCCAGGTCGTAACCTGCGGTTTCCTGGTAACCACCGTTGATCAGGGTGCGGGTAACGTCGACCACCTGGTTGACGGTGCGGCCGTCGGTGCCACGGCTGAAGCGGTCACACGCCGACGCCACGCCCAGCACGTAGCACTGGTTGAGGATCGAGGTCACCGACTCGGCGGCGATCACGTTGTCGATGCGGATCTTCCACCAGTCCAGGCTGACGTCCAGGCCCTGCACGAAGTTCGGGCTGTAGACCAGGCCAGCAGTCCAGGTCTTGGAGGTTTCCGGCTGCAGTTCCGGGTTGGAACCCGACTCGAAGGCGCTGTAGGACTGGGTGCCCGGGCCGGTCGACTGTGCGCCGCCCGAGGTGATCTGGCGGAAGTTCGCCGGAACGCCACGTGCACCGCAGGCCGCGGCAACCGACGGGTTGCGCGAGGCCGAACCGAAGCTGCTGTCGCACGGATCGGTGTAGGCGTCGAAGGTCTGCGAGGTGCCGCCGTACATGTTGGCGATGTTCGGCGCGCGGAAGCCCGTCGAATAGGTCGCACGCACCAGCAGGTCGTCGATCGGCTTCCACTTCAGGCCGAACTTGCTGTTGATGGTATCGCCGAAGGTGTTGTAGTCCGAATAGCGACCGGCCATGTCGAGCGACAGTTCCTTGGCGAACGGCATGTCAGCCAGCACCGGCACGTTCAGTTCGACGTAGAACTCGTCGAGCTTGTAGCTGCCCTTGGTCGGCGCGCCGGCCAGGTCGGTGCTCAGGCCCGACTGCAGCAGTGCATCCGGGTTGTACTCACCGCTTTCCTGACGGTGCTCGTAACCGGCAGCGATGGCCAGGTCACCGGCCGGCAGCGTGAACAGCGAACCGGAGATGTTGGCGCTGTAAGCCTTGGTGGTGTTGGTGTAGGTGTCGTGGCTCGGCAGGAACAGATAGGCCTGCAGTGCCGGATCAGCCAGCGAACCATTGCCGGTGGAGCCGTACGGTGCGAGCGGGTTCCACGGGGTGCAACCCGCGATCACCTTGCCCGGGGTACCGCAACGGGCAACGTCGCCGTCCATGAAGGACGGGCCGACGGCGTTCTGCACGTTCGGGATGAACAGGTTGCCGGTGCCGGTCTTGACGCCCTTGTTCTGGTTGTAGACGTAACCCACGTCCCAATCCCAGAACTTGTCAGCGAACTCGAACGAACCTTCCAGGCCGGCCGAGAAGCGGAAGGTTTCCTGCTCGGATTCGGTCTGGCGCGGGAACTCGGAGGTGCGACGGATGAAGTTCGCGTCCTTGCCCAGCGGGTTGTAGATGCTGTCGCCCGACAGCGGGGTGCCGTAGACCTCGGACTGGTACGGGTAGCCGGCAATCTGCGAAGTCGCGGTGCGCTTGGTGTACAGCACGTTCGCGGTAGCGCGGATGTTGTCGGTCAGATCGTAGTTGCCGTTGGCGAACACCGAGCGACGGGTCAACTTGTTCTGCAGCCACATTTCCTGGCTGGCATTGGTGTAGTCGGCGGTGCCGAACTCACGGAAGTCGCCCATGCCGTTGCCGGCACCGGTATTGCCACGGGTGTACCAGATATCGTCGTTGGCGTTCTTCGGGGTGCCCATGTCGTCGATCAGCACGCCATGGTTGGACGCCGGCGACCAGCCATTGGCATCGTCGTCGGTCGGGAACGGATGGAAGCGACCGTTCGGATAGCGGCTGAAGGAGCGATCCTTGGCCTTGACCTCGTCTTCCTTGCTGTACTCGGCGCCGAAGGTGATCGAACCACGCTCACCGGTCTGGCCGTAAACGAAGTTGTAGACCTGCTTCTGGCCGTCGCCTTGGCCGTACTGGCCACCGTAGACGCTGGCTTCCAGGCCGTCGAAGTTCTTGCGGGTGATGATGTTGACCACGCCGGCGATGGCGTCGGAACCATAGATGGCCGAGGCGCCATCGGTCAGCACTTCGATGCGCTCCACGACCGAGGTCGGGATCGAGGCCAGATCGGTGTAACCACCGGTGCTGGTGCCCATGCGCTTGCCGTCCAGCAGCACCAGGGTGCGCTCCGGGCCGAGGTTGCGCAGGTCGACGTACTGGCCGCCGACTTCTTCGCCCGAGGTCAGGGCGTCGGCGCGGCTGATCGCCGGCGAACCGGTTGCCGACAGGTTCTGCACGATGTCGGCAACGCTGGTGAAGCCCTGCTTTTCAATGTCGGCGCGCTGCAGCGCGATCACCGGCTGTGCGGTTTCCATGCTCGCCTGGCGGATGCGCGAACCGGTGACCGAAATGCGGTCCAGGTCGGTCGTGCCGCCGGCAGCTGCGTCCTGCGCCGAAGCGAAGGACGGTGCCAAGGCAAGCGCAATGCCGGCCGGCAACAAGCCGAGCCGCACTGCAGGAATACGAACGTTCATCAATCTCTCCAAGGTACGTGTTAGTAGCGTGTTAAAACGCCGTAGCACGTTACGATTGCGTTGCAGCGCTGTATTTGCGCGACACAACCGGAGACTTTGCGGAGTGTGGCGGAAGCTGTCCGTCGTTCTCGCGGAAGCGCGAAGCGGACTGCCCATAGCGGGCGCGGAAGGCGCGCGCGAAGCTGCAGCAGTTGTCGAAACCGCTGGCAGCAGCGACTTCGCCGACCATCATGTCGGTGTCGCGCAGCAGATCGGCCGCGCGCTCAAGGCGCAACCGTGCCGAAAGCGACTGCGGGCTTTCCTCGTACAGGCTCTGGAACGTCTTGGAGAGATACCAGCTGGAGAAGTTGGTCAGCTCGGCCAGTTCGCCGATGCGCACCACACGGTGGCTGTTGCCTTCCAGATACAGGCGCGCGCGCTGCATGCGACCGAACACCTGGCGCTTGCGACTGCGCGAGCGGCCGGGGCAACGCTGCACGTTGTCTGCCAGGCTGCGCTGCAGACCGGCCAGATGCAGCAACAGCGGACGCAGCGCCTGCGCCGGCTGACCGCTGGCGAGGGCGTCACGCCACAGGCGCAGTGCCACGCGTGCATCGGCCCGGTTCATCAGGCCGCGGCCGGCGTACAGGCCGCAGTCGGCCATTTCGGTCAGCACGCGCAGCGCTTCGACGTTCAGGTTCATGCCCACGCACAGGCCGTTGCGTCCGGCCTGGACCAGCGGCCTGGACTCCTTCTCGAACGCGATCCACTCGCCCTGGCGAAGGCGGAACCGCCCTTCCTTGGCTTCCACCCACGAGGTACCGCGCACCTGCATCCAGACACTGAAGCTGATGCCGGCGGTCTGCAGGCTGCCGAGGCGGGCAACGCCCATGCAGGTCGGCGCGACATCGTCGATCGACTTGTCCAGGGAGAGGGTTTGGCCACGATCGGCCAGCGAGAGTTGACGCATAGGGGCACCACGGATTTGCCAAGTACAGGCCTCCGTTTTGCCAAATCAGGCGGCAGCGCGTCAGGAAAGACTGCCGAGATCGCCACGAATTCGCGGCGAGATCGTCACGAAGAAGTTACGAAGGCCCTTTCTCGTTCAAGATCAACAATTTGGAGAATGCAGGGAACAGCGCGGGCGGTTGTTCGGGCAGTCGCATCACGCCGATGTCGGCACCATCGCTGATGGCCAGGGCCAGGTACAGGCTGTTTCCGTCGGCACTGGCGCTGAGTCCATTGCCCGCGCTCAGGCGCTGTGCGTCCAGGCAGCGCTCCGCCTCTTCGCGTCCGGACTGGATACGGACCAGGGTCGTGCCGCAGCTGGCACTGCTGCCGAGGTAGTCGATGCTGCCGTTGCCGGCCACGGTCCAGGTCCGGTAGCGCCAACGGCTGGGCCGGTCCTCGCTGATCTGCTGCACGCTGGCCGGCGTCAATGCCGCGTCCACCGACCACAACCCACCGGCTGCCAGCCGGGTGAACAGCACCCGCCCGGTACTGCGGTCGAAACGGGCCTGTGACACGCCCTCCAGGCTGGCCAACCGCCGCCAAGGCTGCGCGCTGCGGTCGAACAGGCTCAACCGGGTGTGCTGGTCGGCATCACGTTCAACCACCAGCAGCTGATCCGCGTCGGCGCCGTACAACGCCTGCAACGGTTGCTCGGCCGGAACCGGAAGGCGATGCAGCTGTTCGTCGCGCGGGGCGATCTCGTAGACAACGGCTTCGCCGTGCTCATCGCGGCCCACCACCAGCAGGTGCCGGCTGTCGGCCGACCAGTCGGGCGCCTGCCGTGCTTCCGGTTTCAACCCTTCGATCGGCCGCAGCGACTCCGGCCGCTGCATGTCGGCCCACCACAGCGCGAAGCTGCCGGAACGATCGGAACTGAACACCAGTTGCCGTCCATCCGGCGCCACCATCGGTTGCCCATCGCGGCCACTGGAGGCAAACAGACGCTCACCTGCACCACCCTGCGCGGGCATCCTGAACACGCCGAACTGCGCGCGCCGATGCACGAACGCCAGCATGTCGCCGCGGCGGGAGACCGCCGGCCACTGCGCATCGTCGAGCCCGGCGTCACGCAGCGTACGGCGCTCGACGTCGAGGTAGTACAAGCGAGCCTCGCTGTCCACGCGGCGACCGAACACGATATGTCGACCGTCGCCCAGCCATGCCCAACCGCGCAGTTCGGCCGATTCGGTCGTCAACTGCTCGGGCGTGCCGCCGCTGGCAGGCATCCGCCACAGGTCGCCCAGCTGAGGGTTGCGGACAAACACCAGCCATTTGCCATCCGGGGAATAGCGCGGGGCGTAATCGAAATCATCTTCGTCGACAGCGTAATCCAGCGCACGCCATTGGCCGGTGGCCAGATCGAGCACGCGGATGCCGCGATGGGCATAACGACCCACCATGCTGCCGAAGACCAGGCCACGGCCATCGGGTGTCCAGTCGAAACTGAGCAGCTCGGTGCCGTCGCAGCGCGTGGCCTGGCGCACGGCGCCGCCAGTGGCGCTGGCGATCAATACCTGGCAGCTGTCATCGGCACCAAAGCGGGCGAAGGCGATTTCGCGGCCATCCGGCGACCAGTTCGGGAAACGGTCGCTGGCACCTGCCGGCGGCGAAAGCAGCTGGCGTGCGGGCGCGTTGCCGGAGGTCTGCACCTTGATGGCGTTGCCGCCCTTGCCATCGTCGTTGGCGCCTTCGTAGGCGACCTGCGATCCGTCAGGCGAAAGTGTGGGATAGGTCTCAAAACCGGCTGTGGCGGTGATCAATCGATACGGCCGCTCAGGGCTTCCGATCACCCGCGTGCCGTTCTCCACTGCCGCGTCCACCGGAGAGTTCACCGGCGCCGGGCGGCGCAGCAGCAGTACGCTCAACACCACCAGTGCCAGCAGCATCACCACGCCCAGCGCCAGCAGCAGGCGACGGCGGAGGCGCCGCCAGCGACGGCTGCCGCGTTCAACCACGGGCGCACCGACGGGGGCGACGGCATCCGGCGCAGGTGGCGGCGCTACAGACGATTCCTCGGCAGCAGCGATCGCATCGGTCTCGTGGTCCGCCAGCGGCTGCACCGGTACCAGCAAGCGGTAGCCGGTCTTGGCGATGGTCTCGATGTACGCCTGGCCGTTGTCGTCGTCGACGCTGAACGCCTTGCGCAGCTGGGTAACCGCCTGGGTCAGCACATCGTTGGTCGGCAGCGTGTCCGGCCACACTTCGGCGAACAGCTCGTCACGGGTCACCACTCGTCCCGGCTGCCGCATCAACATGCGCAGCACGCCCAGCGACTTGGGCGTCAAACGTCGCGTACGGCGCGCACCCGCAACTTCAACCTCACGCGAGGACAAAGTAACGATGCACTCGCCGACGCGGACGCGGTCGGATTCAGGCGACTGGATTTCGCTGTTGATCATTCGTTGCTATGGGGTTGAAACAGGCCGCGAACACTGTTCACCATCGATCCCTTCCCATCCTTGGCACAGCAAGAAGCCAGATTCCGCACAAAGCATCGGCGCATACCGCAAAAAAAACGAAGCCTCCGGATATTAGCCTATGCGGGTTACCTCGCCTATCGCGTGGTCGACATCAGGCTCTCTCTCGCCGACGCATTCACATAATAAGCATCATCATTCGCGCCCTTTCGGGCGCGATATTTTTATCTGGCGTTCATTTTCAGAAGCGTTTCAGCATGGTCAGGCCGACCAGCCGCGAGACCACCAGCGCGACATACATGACACCGGAAAACTGCTCCAGCATGACCAGCGCGCGGGCCTGCGGATGCAGTGGTACGACATCACTCAGCCCGACTCCGGACAATAAGCTGAAGCTCAGATAAAGCAGCTCCATCCACGTGCGCTGCGCTCCACCCGTGGCGCCCTGGAAACTGCCTGGATACCACTGCTGACATACGGCAAAGGTAAAAGCGAATGCCCATGCCAACAACGTGAACGTGGCGCCGGCGGCAAACAGCTCGTCGCGGGTCACCTTGTGGTCCTGCAGCATGTAAGCGATCAGCGCTCCAGCGGTATAGAAATACAGCAGGCTTTCCAGCAGTTGTGCAGTGATGCCCAGTGCCGGCCGGTCGAGCAGGGCCGCGGAAAGGGAAAACACCACTGCCGGAATGGCCAGCACCAGCGCCAGCCAGGTTCCCAGCGGGCTGCGCTGCACCACCCACAGGGCCAGGCCGAGCACGGCCATGCCGAACACGCCTACTGCCGCGCGGCCGGCAGCGGTTTCGTCCAGCGCGGGGTACAGCAGTACCGACAGCAGCTGCGCCCCGAGCAGCCAGGCAGAGGGATGACGGCGGGCGATGGCCAGCCAGCGGGTGGTCACGGCAATGGGCATGGTTCCTTGTCCCCGGGGAACGATGGGCCGAGGATAGCGGCATGTCCGTGAGATGGGTGATGGGATGACGCCGGGCATGACCCGGCGCTGCCCCTCTGCGATCAGCCCTGCTGATACACCTCGGCGCCGGCTGCACGGAACTGCTCGGACTTCTCCTGCATGCCCTTCTCGGCGTACTCGCGCACGTCCTGGGTGATCTTCATCGAGCAGAAATGCGGGCCGCACATCGAACAGAAATGCGCCAGCTTGTGCGCGTCCTTGGGCAGCGTCTCGTCGTGGAATTCCTTGGCCTTCTCCGGGTCCAGGCCGAGGTGGAACTGGTCGTCCCAGCGGAACTCGAATCGCGCCTTGCTCAATGCGTTGTCACGCACCTGCGCGCCGGGGTGGCCCTTGGCGAGATCGGCCGCGTGCGCGGCGATGCGATAGGCCATGATGCCGTCGCGCACGTCCTGACGGTTTGGCAGGCCCAGATGCTCCTTCGGCGTGACATAGCAGAGCATGGCGGTACCGAACCAACCGATCATCGCCGCGCCGATGGCACTGGTGATGTGGTCATAGCCCGGCGCGATGTCCGTGGTCAGCGGGCCAAGCGTGTAGAACGGTGCCTCGCCGCACTCGCGCAGCTGCTTGTCCATGTTCTCCTTGATCAGCTGCATCGGCACGTGGCCGGGGCCTTCGATCATGGTCTGCACGTCGTGCTTCCAGGCGATCTTCGTCAACTCCCCCAGCGTTTCCAGCTCGCCGAACTGCGCGGCATCGTTGGCATCGGCGATGCAACCCGGACGCAGGCCATCACCGAGCGAGAAGGTCACGTCGTACGCCTTCATGATTTCGCAGATGTCTTCGAAATGCGTGTAGAGGAAGTTTTCCTTGTGGTGGGCCAGGCACCACTTGGCCATGATCGACCCGCCGCGGCTGACGATACCGGTGACCCGCTTGGCGGTGAGTGGCACGTAGCGCAGCAGCACACCGGCATGGATGGTGAAGTAGTCCACGCCCTGCTCGGCCTGCTCGATCAGGGTGTCGCGGAAGATCTCCCAGGTCAGCGCTTCGGCGCGGCCGTCGACCTTCTCCAGCGCCTGGTAGATCGGCACCGTACCGATCGCCACCGGCGAATTGCGGATGATCCACTCGCGCGTTTCGTGGATGTGCTTGCCGGTGGACAGGTCCATCACCGTGTCACCGCCCCAGCGGATCGCCCACACCAGCTTTTCCACTTCCTCGGCAATACCCGAGGACACCGCGCTGTTGCCGATGTTGGCATTGATCTTGGTGAGGAAGTTGCGGCCGATGATCATCGGCTCGCTTTCCGGGT
Organism: Stenotrophomonas sp. 14P6.2.3; assembly: GCF_057799055.1. Lineage (NCBI taxonomy): Bacteria > Pseudomonadati > Pseudomonadota > Gammaproteobacteria > Lysobacterales > Lysobacteraceae > Stenotrophomonas > Stenotrophomonas sp. 14P6.2.3. Next base: position 72,555 of record NZ_JBYOLA010000012.1, on the reverse strand, counting down.
GATTGATGTTGTTGGGCAGCACCGCGCGGCCGCGGGCGATTTCCTCGCGCACGAATTCCGGGGTGATGATGTGCTGGATCGATGCGCCGAAGGATTCACCGGGATGCTGCTGCAGCAGTGCGGCATCACGGATCGCCTCCAGCCGCTGGTTCTCGCGGATGGCGACGAATTCCATTTCCGGGGTGATGATGCCGCGCCGCGCATAGTGCATCTGGGTGACGTTGGCACCGGCCTGCGCGCGACGCGGCAGGCTGCGCGCGGGGAAACGCACCGGGTCCAGCTTGGGATCGTGCTCACGCGCGCGGCCGAACGAAGAGCTGAGGCCATCAAGCTGTTCGGTGTCGTTGCGCTCCTCCACCCAGCCGCGACGCAGTGCCGGCAGACCGGCAGACAAATCGATGCGCACGTCCGGATCGGTGTACGGGCCGGAGGTGTCGTAGACGGTGACCGGTGCGTTCTCTTCGCCACCGAACACGGTGGGCGTGCGGGTCAGCGCGATCTCGCGCATCGGCACCTGCAGGTCCGGCCGCGAGCCGGGCACGTGGATCTTGCGCGAGCCGGGTATGGGCCGGGTCACGGACTCGGAGAGTTGCTGGGCCTGTTGCTGCAGGGCAGAGAGCTGTGCGTTCATCGGGCATCGTCCAGGAAGGTCAGGGACGAAGCGGCGGCGCACTGCCCCCGCGCCCGGACAGCACCAAGGCAGTCCTTGGGCGGGGTCGGGGCACGGCCGCATTGCAAAGCTTCCCTACGCCGGTATGAGCCGGATCAGGTTCCAAGGGACTATCTCAACCGTGGCCACAAGGCCGCGGTACCCCCGCTTCTTGGTGCGCATTAGAACATAGAAACCCCTCGGCCTCCTGGCCGTACACCCACGCCTGGCGTGGATCTACTGCACCCGCGTTAACAGAGCCGTGACGTCGCATTCAGTAACGTGCACGCGCACCGCACCGTTGCAAGCGGTGCTTTCCCTGCCGCCATCGCGGCTCCTGTCCGGTGTGCGCACGCTGTCGCCGGCCCACTCCCCGCAAGCTTTTGCTCGCTCCCCTCAATCCCTTGATCGGAGAAGCTCCTTCATGGTGTTTCGCATTTCCATCGCACTGGTGCTTGCCCTGGTGCTGCTGGCCGGCCTCGCGCCGGGCCCCTTCAATACCGTCGTGCAGGCGGCGCTGGCCGATGTCATCCGCAGCGTCGGTTGGCTGTACCTGCTGGTCGTATTCCTGGCACTGGTATTCCTGATGTACCTGGCGTTCGGCCGCTTCGGCAACCTGCGCATCGGTGGCGAAGACGCCGAGCCCGAGTTTTCGCGCGCCAGCTGGATGTCGATGCTGTTCGCTGCCGGCATGGGCATTGGCCTGGTGTTCTGGGGAGCTGCCGAACCGATCTCGCACTTCACCAAGCCACCGGAAGGCCTGGCACCACAGAGCATGGATGCTGCGCGTGCGTCGATGCGCTATGCGTTCTTCCATTGGGGCCTGCATCCGTGGGCGATCTACGCGCTGATCGGTCTGGCGATGGCCTGGTTCCAGTTCAACCGCAATGGACGCGGACTGGTCAGCGATATGCTGCAGCCGATCATCGGCCGCCACCACCGCGGTTGGATCGGCCGCGTCGTCAACATCGCGGCGGTGGTTGCCACGGCGATCGGCGTGGCGACGACGCTCGGCTTCGGCACCATCCAGATCGCTGCGGGTGTGGAGCGCGTGTTCGGTCTGGAGGCTACGGTGCCGGTGCAGATGACCATCATCGCCATTGCCTTCGTGCTGTACATGGCCTCCACCGCCAGCGGCGTGGAGCGCGGCGTGAAGTGGCTGTCCAACTTCAACCTGGCGCTGGCGGCGTTGCTGGCCGCGACCGTACTGGTGCTGGGACCGACCGGATTCATCTTCGATACGTTCACCACCACGCTGGGTTCCTACCTAAACCAACTGGTGACCATGAGCCTGCGCATGTCGCCGTTCTCCGGCAGCACCTGGGTGGCCGACTGGACGATCTTCTACTGGGCCTGGTGGATTTCCTGGGCACCGTTCGTGGGCTCGTTCATCGCACGCATCTCGCGCGGCCGCAGCGTGCGCGAGTTCGTGATCGGCGTGGTGCTGGCACCGACGCTGCTGGGCTTCTTCTGGTTCGCGGTGTTCGGCGGCACCGCGCTGTGGGCACAGATCTTCGGCCACGCCGACCTGGTGCAGGCGCTGGGCAATGGCTACGAGACGGTGTTGTTCACCCTGTTCGACAGCCTGCCGGCATCGCTGATGCTGTCGGCGGTGGCGTTGGTGCTGTTGATGATCTTCTTCGTGACCTCGGCCGATTCGGCGGTGCTGGTGCTGGCCAGCATGTCCACCGACGAAGCCGGCGACCCGCCGCTGAAGCGCAAGCTGGCGTGGGGCATCGCGGTTGCGTTGATTGCGGCGGCATTGCTGCTGGCCGGTGGGCTGGATGCGCTGCAGGGAATGATCACGATCGCGGCGTTGCCATTCGCATTGCTGATGGTGCTGGTGATGGTGTCGCTGTACCGGGTGCTGGACCAGGAGTACACGCGGGAGCGCCGGCAAACGCAGCGCCAGCGACGCATGATCGACGCGTGGATCGCACGCGAGATGGCGGCGCAGGAAGAGACCCAGGCGGAGGCGGCGCGGGCGCAGGATTCGGATTGAGGGTGTTCTGCAGCCTGCGGCTGCACCGCTTTTTTTTCAAGCAACGGCAAGTGCAACTTCAAAAGCCAAAGCGGCTCTGGGATGTTGAGGGTCTGGCGGGGAGGGGGCCGATGGCGGGACACGCCGCAAGTACGTCCCTGTAGGCTCGGCCACGGCATCCATGCCGTGGACGGTCCCGCCATCGGCCCCCTCCCCGCCTCCGACAGTTTCCCGGTGACGGCAGTAGATCCACGCCATGCGTGGATGAGGTGTATCGGAAAACAAGAAGCACGCAGCTGTTGCCTTTGCCTTTGCCTTTGCTCTTCTTCTTTCTATTCCGTGGCTGACGCGCACGGAAACTTTCGGGGGGGCGTGCGGGTGGGGGTGGCGGGGGTATCCGCGCCATGGATGGCGCGGCTAAGCCTACAGGGACGTATTCACGGCGTCCCCCGACACTCCCACCCGCACGCCCCAGCGCATGAACCTGCTCTGGCGATCAGCCGCGAGGGGGCTCAGCCCGGTGGCCGGAAAACCTCAATACCCCGCCGCCTGCCCATCCTTGCGGCTCTCCGACGCGCCGTAGTACACGCCGGTCTCCGGATCACGCAGGATCGCCTGGTAGCCGCCGTACGGACCATCGGCAAACACCACGCGGTGCCCCTTGCGCATCAGCGCACGCACTGTCTCGTACGGGAACCCGGTTTCCAGATTCACCTCACCGCCATCGGTCATCGCCGTCGCCTGCCCGGTCGGTTCGGTCGAGCCCTCGTGCTGGATACGCGGCGCATCACCGGCTTCCTGCAGGTTCATGCCGAAGTCCACCAGGTTCATCACGATCTGCGCGTGCCCCTGTGGCTGCATCGCGCCGCCCATCACGCCGAAGCTTGCATACGGCTTGCCACCCTTGGTGATGAAGGCCGGAATGATGGTCTGGAAGGGGCGCTTGCCCGGTGCGTAGCCATTGGGATGGTTCTTCTGCAGCACGAACATCTCGCCGCGATCCTGCAGTATGAAGCCAAGCCCCGGCGGCGCCATGCCGCTGCCCATGCCGCGGTAGTTGGACTGGATCAGCGACACCATCATGCCCTCGGCGTCGGCCACGGTCATGTAGATCGTGTCGCCCTCTTCCAGCTGCTTCGGTGTACCCGGCTGCACTTCCTTCAGCGCCTTGTCCATCGAGATCAGCGCGCGGCGCTGCGCGGCGTAGTCCTTGGAAATCAGCTTCTGTACCGGTGCCGCCTGGAACGCCATGTCGGCGTAGAAGCGCGCGCGGTCGGCGAACGCCAGCTTCTTTGCCTCCACGAACAGGTGCACGTGTTCGGGCGAGCCGAACGGAATCTTCGAGAAGTCGTAGCCTTCCAGCACGTTGAGGATCTGCAGAGCGGCGATGCCCTGGCTGTTCGGCGGCAGCTCCCACACGTCATAGCCGCGGTAGTTGCTGCTGACCGGCTCAACCCACTCGCCATGATGGTCGGCCATGTCCTGGTAGCTCAGGTAGCCGCCATTCTTCTTGAAGTAATCGCCGATGGTGTGGGCGATGTCGCCCTTGTAGAAGGCATCACGCCCCCCGTCGGCAATCTTCTGCAGGGTGTCCTCCAGATTCGGGTTCTTCCACATCTCGCCCTTGCGCGGGGCGTGGCCGTCGATGGTGAACTGCTCCTTGAAACCCGGATACTGCGACAGCTTCGGTACCGAGCGATCCCAGTAATAGGCGATCACTTCGGCCACCGGATGCCCTTCGCGCGCATAGCGGATGGCGGGGGCCAGGTTGTCAGCCATCGGCTTGCGGCCGAACCGCTCGTGCAACGCGAACCAGCCATCCACCGCGCCCGGAACGGATACCGGCAGCGGGCCGGTGGCCGGGATCTCCTTCAGGCCACGACGCTGGAACTCGGCCAGGGTGAGCGACTTCGGCGAGCGGCCGGAGCCGTTGTAGCCGTAAAGCTTCTGCGTCTTCGGGTCCCACACGATGGCGAACAGGTCGCCGCCGACGCCGTTGCCGGTGGGTTCCATCAGGCCCAGCGCTGCGTTGGCAGCAATGGCGGCATCGACGGCCGAGCCACCCGCCTTCATCACGTCCAGCGCGATCTGGGTGGCCAGCGGCTGCGAGGTGGCGGCCATCGCATGCGGGGCGATCACCTCCGAACGGGTGGCGAAGGTGTGGCCGGTAATGCGGTCGGCGGCCTGGGACAGCATGGGCACGGCAGCCAGCACGGCAGCCGCCAGCAGGGAACGGGCAAGACGTCGGGACACGGTCGAGTTCCGATGGAAGGGTGGTGACCCGATCTTCGCTGCTGCGGCGGCCAGGGGCCATCGGGCATAGGTCATGGACGACAGTCCTTCGGTGGGTGCGGACCTTGGTCCGCACTGCTTTCGGCTTCGATGACTCCGGCGCGGACCAAGGTCGGCACCTACCAAGGCGAAATCACCCCGAATCCGCGCAAAAAACCTGTTGAAAAGAGTGAATTCCGGTTCACCGAAACACTTTCAGCGGCAACCATCCTTGTGCCACAAGCGATTGCACTGCATGCAGCGGAAACTGACAGGAATATCGCTGCGAGGGTTGACAGCGCCGAAACGGCTGTGGTTTTCTCGATCACATGTTGCATCACAACACGCCACCCCGAACCCACATTGAAGCCGCCGACACCGGCGCCGCCTCGCTGCGTTCGATTCTTGTGCTCGTACTTATTACCCAACCAACAGGTGCGGGACGAGCCAGCGTGTAAGCAACAAACACACCGGAACTCTTCAAAACCCGCACCCGCCAAGGTGCGGGTTTTTTCATTTCAGGACCTGGTTTCAGACGCAACCACCATGACCAACGCCCATCGCACAACCCGGACCCGCTGCACCACGAACCCTCGTGGTGGCAGTACCTGTGCGACGCGCGGCGCTGCCCTCCCCGCTTTTCCCTGACCGGCCGGTACGTCGATTCGACTGCCGGCCGTCTTTTTTCTTCCCACCCGCAAGGAACCTCCCCCATGAGCACCAACGAACTGCCCCAGACCAAGATCGCCGTCATCGGCTACGGCAGCCAGGGTCGCGCGCACGCGCTGAACCTGCGTGAATCCGGCTTCGATGTGGTGGTAGGCCTGCGCCCGGGCGGCCCCACCGAGGTCAAGGCGCAGGCCGATGGCTTCACCGTGAAGGCACCGGCCGAGGCGGTGAAGGATGCCGATCTGGTCGCGGTGCTGACCCCGGACATGGTGCAGAAGAAGCTGTACGAGGACGTGCTGGCACCGAACATGAAGCAGGGCGCGGTGCTGCTGTTCGCGCATGGCTTGAACGTGCACTTCGACATGATCAAGCCGCGCGACGACCTGGACGTTGTGCTGGTCGCACCGAAGGGCCCGGGTGCACTGGTCCGTCGCGAATATGAGATCGGCCGCGGTGTGCCGTGCATCTGGGCGGTCTACCAGGACAAGAGCGGCAAGGCCGCCGAGTACGCACTTGCCTATGCCGGCGGCCTGGGTGGCGCACGTGCCAACCTGATCCAGACCACCTTCAAGGAAGAAACCGAAACCGATCTGTTCGGTGAGCAGGCGGTGCTGTGCGGCGGCGCTTCGGCGCTGGTGCAGGCGGGCTTCGAGACGCTGGTGGAAGCCGGTTACCAGCCGGAAATCGCCTACTACGAAGTGCTGCACGAACTGAAGCTGATCGTCGACCTGTTCTACGAAGGCGGCATCTCGCGCATGTTGGAGTTCATCTCCGAGACCGCGCAGTACGGCGACTACGTCAGCGGCCCGCGGGTGATCGACGCCGGTACCAAGGAGCGCATGAAGGAAGTGCTGAAGGACATCCAGGACGGCACCTTCACCAAGAACTGGGTGGCCGAGTACGAAGCGGGCCTGCCGAACTACAACAGGTTCAAGCAGGCCGACCTGGAGCATCCGATCGAGAAGGTAGGCAAGGAACTGCGCGCCAAGATGGTCTGGTTGCAAGGTCAAGCCGCGTAACAACGCGGCACCCCCACCCGCTCTGCAAGGTTCCCCCATGAACTCTCCCACACACCGCAGCGCGCCGCCCAACGGCGCGCGCTGGCTGACCCAGGCGCTGGAGGCCGAGGGTGTCCGTACGCTGTTCGGGTACCCGGGCGGCACCATCATGCCGTTCTACGACGCGCTGGTGGATTCGTCGCTGAAGCACATCCTGGTGCGCCATGAGCAGGGCGCAGCACTGGCCGCCAACGGCTTTGCGCGTGCCAGTGGCCAGGTCGGCGTCTGCGTGGCAACGTCCGGGCCGGGCGCGTCCAACCTGGTCACCGGTATCGCCGATGCGATGCTCGATTCGGTGCCGATGGTCTGCATCACCGGCCAGGTCGCCACGCCACTGCTGGGCACCGATGCGTTCCAGGAACTGGATGTGTTCGGTTTGACGATGCCGATCGTCAAGCACAGCTGGCTGGTGCGCAGCGTCGATGATCTGCCGCGCGTGGTGGCCGATGCCTTCCGCATCGCCCGCGAGGGCCGTCCCGGGCCGGTGCTGATCGACCTGCCCAAGGATGTGCAGCTGGCCGATGCCAGCCACCTGCCGGCGCATGTGCCGGCCAGCGTGGAACCGCCGCCGGCCGCCGCCGACGCCGCCATCGCCGAAGCCATCGCCGCACTGGCCGCGGCCGAAAAGCCGGTGGTCTACGCCGGTGGTGGCATCGCCCTGGGCGATGCCGTGCAGGACCTGCGCGCCTTCGTCGAAGCCAGCGCCATTCCCACCGTGATGACCCTGCGCGGGCTGGGCGCGCTGCCTCCCCAGCACCCGCAGTCGCTGGGCATGCTGGGCATGCATGGCACCCGTGCCGCGAACATGGCCGTGCAGGAAAGCGATCTGCTGCTGGTGCTGGGTGCGCGGTTCGATGATCGGGCAACCGGCAAGCTGGCCGAGTTCGCGCCGTTCGCCCGCGTGGTGCACATCGATGCCGATGCGTACGAGATCTCCAAGCTGCGCAGCGCCGATGTCGCCGTGCCCGGCAACGTCGGCCACGCCATCCGCGCCCTGCGTGCGGCCTTCCCCTCCCCCAAGGCCCACCAGGACGCATGGCGCAAGCGCTGCGCACAGCATCGCGATCGCTTCGCCGCACGCTACGACGCACCGGGCCAGCACATCTACGCCCCGGCGCTGCTGAAGCGCCTGAGCGAGCTGGCACCGGCCGATACGGTGATCGCCTGCGACGTCGGCCAGCACCAGATGTGGGTGGCGCAGCACTGCCGCTTCAATCATCCGCGCAACCACCTGACCAGCGGCGCGCTGGGCACGATGGGCTTTGGCCTGCCGGCGGCGATGGGCGCGCAGTTCGCCTGCCCTGAGCGCACCGTGGTGCTGGTGTCCGGCGATGGCAGCTTCATGATGAACGTGCAGGAGCTGGCGACCATCGCCCGCTGCCGCCTGCCGGTGAAGATCATCCTGCTGGACAACAGTTCGCTGGGCATGGTGCGGCAGTGGCAGGAACTGTTCTTCGCCGAGCGTTACAGCGAGATCGACCTGTCCGACAACCCGGACTTCGTGGCCCTGGCCAAGGTGTTCGGCATCGCGGCCACGCGCATCGATGCGCGCGATGACGTCGAAGGTGGCCTGGCCGCACTGCTGGCCGAGCCGGGCCCGGCCCTGCTGCACGTGGCCATCGATGCACGCGCGAACGTGTGGCCGCTGGTACCGCCCAATACCGCCAACAGCACCATGCTGGAAAGCAACCCTGCACATGCACGCCAGGAGATCCCCAATGCAATACCGGCTTGACCTGGTGCTGCAACCGGCCGAGGGCGCGCTGCTGCGCGTGATCGGCATGGCCGAACGCCGCGGTTTCGCACCGCGCGCGATCACCGGTGCGCCGGTGGACGCCGACGATGGCCGTTGGCACCTGCAACTGGTGGTGGACAGCCAGCGCCCGCCGGAAACGCTGTGCCGGCAGATGGAAAAGATCTACGACTGCGTTTCGGTGCAGATGACCGCACTGGAAGGAGTATCCGCATGAACGCCCGTACCGTATTCATCACGGTGCCGGTACGGAGGCGTCTTCTTCGCCGCCCGTGCCCGCACGCGGTGGTCGGCAACACCCTGCTGGTGGCCCATGCCGGCCGCTGATGCCAGCAAGGAAAGCGATGTCGGCGACGTAACCGTTGCCGACGTACTGGCCGCGCAGGCCCGCCTGCGCCGCTTCCTGCCGCCCACGCCGCTGCATCATGCCGAGCGCTTCGGCACATGGCTGAAGCTGGAGAACCTGCAGCGCACCGGCTCGTACAAGGTGCGCGGCGCGCTGAATGCCCTGCTGGCCGCCCGCGAACGTGGCGATACCCGGCCGGTGATCTGCGCCTCGGCCGGCAATCACGCGCAGGGCGTGGCCTGGGCCGCCTATCGCCTGGATGTGCCGGCCATTGCCGTGATGCCGCATGGCGCACCGGCCACCAAGATCGCTGGCGTCGCCCATTGGGGCGCGACGGTGCGCCAGCATGGCAACAGTTATGACGAGGCCTACGCGTTCGCCGTCGAGCTGGCGCAGCGCCACGGCTACCGCTTCCTGTCCGCGTTCGACGATGCCGATGTCATCGCCGGTCAGGGCACCGTCGGCATCGAGCTGGCCGCGCATGCGCCGGACGTGGTGATCGTACCGATCGGCGGTGGTGGCCTGGCCTCCGGCGTCGCCCTGGCGCTGAAGTCGCAGGGCGTGCGCATCGTCGGTGCGCAGGTCGAGGGCGTTGATTCGATGGCCCGCGCGATCCGCGGCGACGTGCGCGAGATCGCCCCGGTGCCGTCGCTGGCCGATGGCGTGCGGGTGAAGATTCCCGGTTTCCTGACCCGCCGCCTGTGCACCTCGCTGCTGGACGATGTGGTGATCGTGCGCGAAGCCGAACTGCGCGAGACCCTGGTGCGGTTGGCACTGGAAGAACACATCATCGCCGAGGGCGCCGGTGCGCTGGCACTGGCCGCCGGGCGTCGCGTCGCCGGCCGCCGCAAGTGCGCGGTCGTCTCCGGCGGCAACATCGATGCCGGCGTGCTCGCCGGCCTGCTCACCGATATCCGTCCGCGTCCGCCACGCAAACCGCGCCGACGCCGGACAGAAACTCCGCGTTCGCCCGCCAAGGCGACCGCCACCGCTTTCCCAACGCCTTCCCCTTCCCCCCTGCAAGCCGTCGCGCCCGCTGTCGAGGAGATTTCCCTGTGACCACCATCGAACGAATTACCACCCCGCGCATCCGCATCTTCGACACCACCCTGCGTGACGGCGAGCAGTCCCCCGGCTGCAGCATGAGCCCGCCGCAGAAGCTGGTGATGGCGCGTGCGCTGGACGAACTGGGCGTGGACATCATCGAGACCGGCTTCCCGGCCAGCTCGCAGTCCGACCGCGAAGCAATGGCCCTGATCGGCCGCGAACTGCGCCGCCCGAGCCTGAGCCTGGCGGTGCTGTCGCGCTGCCTGCAGGCGGACATCGAGACCTCGGCGCGTGCGCTGGAAGCGGCGGCCAACCCGCGCCTGCATGTGTTCCTGTCGACCAGCCCGCTGCACCGTGAGCACAAGCTGCGGATGACGCGTGAGCAGGTACTGGAATCGGTACGCAGGCACGTAGCGCTGGCCCGCTCCTACATCGATGACGTGGAGTTCTCCGCCGAGGACGCCACCCGTACCGAGCTGGATTACCTGATCGAGGTCTCGCGCGTGGCAATCGCCGCCGGCGCCACCACCATCAACCTGCCCGACACCGTCGGCTTCACCACGCCGGAAGAGATCCGCACGATGTTCCAGCAGGTCATTGCGGGCGTCGCCGATGTGCCGAACGCGGGCAACGTGATCTTCAGCGCGCACTGCCACAACGACCTGGGCCTGGCCGTGGCCAACTCACTGGCCGCCATCGAAGGTGGCGCGCGCCAGGTCGAATGCACCGTCAACGGCATCGGTGAACGCGCCGGCAACTGTTCGCTGGAAGAAATCGCGATGGTGTTGAAGGTGCGCCAGGCCTTCTACGAGCAGGACACCGCCATCGACACCCCGCGCATCGTCGGCACCTCGCAGCTGCTGCAGCGCCTGGTCGGCATGCCGGTACAGCGCAACAAGGCCATCGTCGGCGCCAATGCCTTTGCCCATGAATCGGGTATCCACCAGCACGGCATGCTGCGCCATCGCGGCACCTACGAAATCATGCGTCCGGAAGACGTGGGCTGGGAGGACTCGCAGATGGTGCTGGGCCGCCACAGTGGCCGCGCCGCCGTCGAAGCGCGCCTGCGCGCACTGGGCTTCTGGCTGGAAGAAGACGAGCTGAAGCTGGTGTTCGAGCAGTTCAAGGGCCTGTGCGAGCAGCAGCGTGTGGTCACCGACGCCGACCTGCAGACACTGATGCAGGGCGGCTCCAACGCACAGGGCTACCGCCTGGCCTCGATGACCATCAGCGATGTCGGCAGCCGCGCCAATGCGCTGGTCGAACTGTCCGACCCGGACGGCAATCGCGTGGCCGAGACCGCGCAGGGCGATGGCCCGGTCGATGCCCTGTTCGGCGCCTTGTCTGCCGCCACTGGCGTGCAGCTGATGCTGGACAGCTACCACGTGCACAGCGTCGGCATCGGTGCCGATGCGCGCGGCGAAGCCAACCTGAGCGTGCGCCACGAAGGCGTCGAGTACGACGGTACCGGCACCAGCAAGGACATCATCGAAGCCTCCGCGCTGGCCTGGCTGGACGTAGCCAACCGCCTGCTGCGGCAGCGCCAGGCCAACGCCGGCGTCAGTACTGAAGCACCTGCCACCGCCACTGCCTGAGGAATCCAAGATGAGCGCCTTCGACACCGCAACCGCCACCAGCAGCGCTGGCCAGCAGTGGAATGCCCAGGACTATGCGATCGATGCCGGCTTCGTGCCGACCCTCGGTGGCGCCGTAGCGCGTCTGCTCGACGCGCGGGCCGGGGAGCGCATCCTCGACCTGGGCTGTGGCGATGGCGTGCTCACCACCGAACTGGCCCTCAGCGGCGCACACATGCAGGGCGTCGATGCTTCACCGGAAATGGTGATCGCCGCTCGTGCACGGGGTGTCGATGCGCAGGTGATGGACGGTCACGCCCTGACTTTCGACGGCGCGTTCGATGCGGTGTTCAGCAACGCAGCGCTGCATTGGATGCCCAACCCGGACCGCGTGCTGGAAGGCGTGCGCCGCGCCCTGCGCCCCGGCGGCCGCTTCGTCGCCGAGTTCGGTGGTCATGGCAACGTGGCCACGATCGTTGCCGCCGTGCAGGCCGCGCGCGTCGCCCATGGCCATAGTGCCAGCACATTCCAGTGGTACTTCCCCACCGCCGATGGCTACGCCGAACGCCTGCGCCAGCATGGCTTCCAGGTGCAGCTGACCGAATGCCTGCCGCGCCCGACCGCGCTGCCGACCGGCGTTGCCGGCTGGCTGCGGGTATTCGCCGCACCGCTGCTGGACGACCTGCCGGCCGAGGCGCGCGCCACCGTGCGCGATGCCGCCACCGCCCTGCTGGCCGATCTGCCGCGCAACGCCACCGGACAGCCGCTGGCTGACTACGTGCGCCTGCGCGTGCTCGCACGTCGGCGCTGACCTGACCCTGCTACTTTCTCTTAGATGTCCGCTACTTCGTACTCCTGCCAGGCAAACGCATGACTTCCGCACCCCGCACCCTGTACGACAAACTGTGGGACGCCCACGTGGTGGTTCCAGAAACCGACAGCGCGCCCGCCGTGCTGTATATCGACCTGCACCTGATCCATGAAGTGACCTCGCCGCAGGCCTTCACCGAGCTGCGCGAACGCGGCCTGAAGCCGCGCCGTCCGGACCGGACCAAGGCGACGATGGACCATTCCACGCCGACCCTGCCAGCCGCCGCCGACGGTACGCTGCCCTACGCCAGCGCTGCCTCCGAAGCGCAGGTCGCCATGCTGGCGCGCAACTGCGCCGAGCACGACATCGAGCTGTTCGACATGGCCTCGGACAACCGCGGCATCGTCCACGTGATCGCACCGGAACAGGGCTTCACCCAGCCCGGCATGACCATCGTCTGCGGCGACAGCCACACCTCCACCCACGGCGCGTTCGGGTCGCTGGCCTTCGGCATCGGCACCAGCGAAGTCGGCCATGTGCTGGCCACGCAGTGCCTGCTGCAGCGAAAGGCCAGGACACTGGCGATCACTGTCGATGGCAAGGTCGCACCGGGTATCGGCGCCAAGGACGTGGTGCTGCACATCATCGGCGTGATCGGCGTCAATGGCGGCACCGGTCACGTGATCGAATTCCGCGGCAGCACCATCGAAGCGATGGACATGGAACAGCGCATGACCCTGTGCAACATGTCGATCGAAGCCGGTGCGCGTGCCGGCATGGTTGCGCCGGATCAAGTGACGTTCGACTTCGTTGCCAATACACCACGTGGCCCGAAGGGCGCCGACTTCGACGCCGCCGTGGCCCGCTGGACGCAGCTGCGCAGCGATGAAGGCGCGCACTTCGACAGCGAGGTGCACATCGATGCTGCCGACATCCGCCCGACCCTGACCTGGGGCACCCACCCCGGCACCGCCATCGCGGTGGACGCGCCGATCCCGGCGGCCAACGATGCCGCCGCGCAGAAGGGCCTGGATTACATGCACTTCCAGGCGGGGCAGACATTGGCCGGCACGCCGGTGGACGTGGTCTTCGTCGGCTCCTGCACCAACGGCCGCCTGAGCGACATGCGCGAAGTGGCGCAGGTGCTGCGCGGTCGTCGCGTCGCCGAGCGCGTGCGCATGCTGGTGGTACCCGGCTCGGAAATCGTCAAGCGCCAGGCCGAGGCCGAGGGCATCCATGAGATCGTGCGCGCGGCCGGTGCCGAGTGGCGCGAGCCGGGCTGTTCGATGTGCATCGCCATGAATGGCGATCTGGTCGCCCCCGGCCAACTGGCGGTCAGCACCAGCAACCGCAATTTCGAAGGCCGCCAGGGCCCGGGCTCGCGCACCCTGCTGGCCTCGCCGATGAGTGCTGCCTGGGCCGCCGTGCAGGGCCACGTCGCCGATGCCCGTGAACTGTTCGCACAGGAGGTGGCCTGATGAGCGGCTTCCGTACCCTGCGTTCGGCCAGCGTGGTGCTGCGCCAGACCAATATCGATACCGACCAGATCATTCCGGCCCGGTTCCTGTCCACCACCGAGCGCGCCGGGCTGGGCCGCAATGCATTCAACGACTGGCGCTGGCAGGCCGATGGCTCCCCCGTGGCCGATTTCGCCTTCAACCAGCCGCACAACGCCGGCCGCAACATCCTGCTGGCCGGGCGCAACTTCGGCTGCGGCTCATCGCGCGAGCATGCACCCTGGGCGCTGACCGACCTCGGCCTGCGCGCCATCGTCAGCAGCGAGATCGCCGATATCTTCCGCGGCAATTCGCTGAAGAATGGCCTGCTGCCGATCGTGCTGGACGAAGCCGACGTGCAGGTGTTGATGCAGCGTCCGGACGACGAGCTGACCATCGACGTGGCCACGCGCGAACTGCGCACGCCCGATGGCCGCGTGTATTCCTTCCCATTGGACGGCTTCTCGCAGACCTGCCTGCTGGAAGGCGTCGATCAACTGGGTTATCTGTTGGGCCGTTTCCCTGAAATCGAACGTTACGAGAGTGAGCATGCACGCTGAGATTGTTGTCCTGCCCGGTGATGGCATCGGCCCGGAAGTGGCCGCTGCTGCGGTCGCCGTCCTGAACGCCGTGGCCGAACGCTTCAACCACACCTTCACCTTCAGCGAGCACGACATCGGTGGCATCGCCATCGACCGTCACGGCGAACCGCTGCCTGCCTCGACCCTGGCCGCCTGCCAGGCCGCCAACGCGGTGCTGCTGGGCGCGGTGGGCGGCCCGAAGTGGTCCGACCCTAACGCCAAGGTGCGCCCGGAACAGGGCCTGCTGGCGATCCGCAAGGCGCTGGGCCTGTATGCCAACCTGCGTCCGGTGCGCACCCACGAAGCCGCACTGCACGCATCGCCGATCAAGGCCGAGCTGCTGCAGGGCGTGGACTTCGTGGTGGTGCGCGAACTGACCGGTGGCATCTACTTCGGCGACAAGACCCGCGATGCCGACAGCGCCAGCGATCTGTGCCGCTACACCGTGGCCGAGATCGAGCGCGTGCTGCGCAGTGCGTTCCGGCTGGCGCAGCAGCGGCGCGCCAAGGTCACCTCGGTGGACAAGGCCAACGTGCTGGAAACCTCACGCCTGTGGCGTGACGTTGCCGCGCGCATCGGCCGCGAGGAATTCCCGGACGTCGCGCTGGAACATCAACTGGTCGATTCGATGGCGATGCACCTGCTGGCCAAGCCGCGCGAGTACGACGTGATCGTCACCGAGAACATGTTCGGCGACATCCTCACCGATGAAGCCTCGATGCTGGCCGGTTCGCTGGGCCTGCTGCCGTCGGCATCGCTGGGCGAGCCGGGAGCGGTCGGCATCTACGAACCGATCCACGGTTCGGCACCTGACATCGCCGGCAAGGGCATCGCCAACCCGTACGCGACGATCTTCAGTGCGGCGATGCTGCTGCGCCATTCGCTGGGGTTGGAAGCCGAAGCCGCAGCAGTGGAAGCGGCGGTGCACGCGGTGCTGGACGATGGCGTGTTCACCGCGGATCTGGCCGCCAAGGGGCACGCGGTGAGCACGGCGACGGCCACCGACGCGGTGCTGGCCAAGCTGGGATGAAGCACGCGGGTGCCGGGACATGCCCGGCACCCTTTGCATGTCCATCGGTAGCGGCGAGCCCTACCCCGCCTGCTGCTGGTTGCCCGGCACGAGATCCGCTCAGCGCGACGTGCTGCGCGCGTAGTCGCTGGCGCAACCGGCAACAACGCGACCTTCGTCGGTGCGCATCACGATGTGCTGCGGGATCCAACTACCACCGCTGAAAGCAACCGGCGGCAACAGGCGCTGCCACGCATCCTTGCCGACCGTATGCGAGGTGTCCATGCCCGCCTGGGCTAGCACTGGCGCAACCGCAACACCCCCCAGATCCGCGCCGAAGAATCCACCGAACGCCAGCGCAATCGTATGCGTGGAAACGCCGTACGCCTGGACAGGCACCTGCAACCCGATCAGCAGCAGGTGCAGATCATCATCACCAACGGTGTAGTTCACCTCGTTGACCGAACGGACATCCTGCGGCCATTCGAACTGCGGCTGTTCGGAAAGCCGCTGCCAGAACGCCTGCAGCCGGCGCATGCCGCCTTCATCGGCGCGGCAGTGAATGGCATCCTGCAGGTCCTGGACTTCAACAGCCGGCAGCTGACGCACCGCTGCCCTGTTACCGTTCGTGGAAGGAGCACAGCCCAGTCGATAGCCGTCGCCCACACTGCGTACGATGATCGGTGTGGTGGGCGTCGACCATAGCTCGAACGGCTCCTGCAGCGTGCTCGACTGCAGCCGCAAGCCGTGCGCAGCGACGATACGATCGCGCTGTGCGGGGTCCAGCGCAATCGAGAACCCGAACGCATCAGCGAACAGCCGTGGCACTTCGACACCGTGGACGGTGATCGACTGTGGCGGAGTGATGACGGTCACCCGGTGATCGTCATCCTCACCTTCCTGCTCGAATCGCCAGTCGCGCAGGTACGGCAGTCGTTCGGCAGCGTCGGCGTAGCGTGCCGCGCGCAGGCGGCTGACGACGGCCTCCTGGACGTCCGCGCTCGCGCCGCACTCAAGTACGTCCCGCAGGTCATGCTGGAACAGCAGAGCATCGGCGTCTGCCGGCTGCGCAATGGCAGAGCCGCTGCAGGCGACCAGCAGCAGCGCCGAGGCGCAGGTCGTACGGAAGAACATGGCAGGCGCTCCGGCCCTGGAACTGGCCGCTATTGTGCCCGTGAACGCTCTGAAGCTGTCCACTTGGGGACCAACAGTAGATCCACGCCATGCGTGAATGAAGCCAGGAGCATCCACGCATGGCGTGGAACTACGGCATGAACTCAAGCCTCGCGTGCCTCTACTTTGTGGTGTAACCACCATTGACCAGGATGGTCTGCCCGGTCATCCACCAGCCGTCGGTCACCAGGAAGCGGATCCACGGCACGATGTCGGCGATGTCGGTCAGGCCGGTGCGGGTGAACGCCGACAGCGCCGCGGCGGTCTTGTGATACGCCTGCGCATCGGCACTCTCGGCCGGATAGAAGAACGGCGTATCCATCGGCCCGGGGCCGATCGCGGTCACCGAAATCCCACGCTCGCCAAATTCCTTCGATGCTGCGCGGGTGAAGTGTTCCACCGGCGCCTTGGTGCCGGCATAGCTGGAGTAGAACGGAGTGAACGCGCCGAGCAGTGAAGTGACCAGCGTGCAGATGCGGCCACCTTCGTTGACATGGCGTCCGGCCTCCTTGAGAAAGAAGAACGCCGTCTTCGCGTTGACCGCGCTCATCTGGTCGTACTCCGCTTCGCTGATCTCCAGCATCGGCTTCTTCAGCACTTTGCCGACGGTGTTGATGGCGATGTCAGGGCGACCGACGGCGGCAACCGCGTCGGCGAACAGCCGCTCCATTGCCGCGGCCGAGGTCAGATCGGCCTGCAACGCCACGGCCTTTGCACCTGCGGCCTGCACGGCTGCAACGGTCGCCTCGGCATCGGCTTGGGTGACGGCGCTGTTGTAGTGGATGACGATGGCCTTGGCGCCCTGCTCGGCGAAGTCGCGGGCGATCAGCCCCCCGAGGTTCTTGGCACCGCCGGCGATCAGCACGGTCTTGCCCTGGATACGGTGGTCGGTCATGGCATCGGTCCCGGTAGGGGGCTGCCGGACTGGCAACCCTGTGCTGACGACGATATCGTGCAGAAATCGCGGATAAAGCCCGCAACATTGACTTAACTTTCCAGGGTGGGCGAACAATGGACCGGATCGAGCGTTTCCGCATCTTTGCCCGGGTGGTGGAGTGCACCAGCTTCACCCGCGCCGCCGACCAGCTCGGCCTGCCCCGCTCCACCGTCTCGGCGGCCGTGGCGGAACTGGAGCAGCGTCTGGGCACACGCCTGCTGCAGCGCTCCACCCGCAGGGTTTCCACCACGCACGATGGCGACACCTTCTACGTGCGCTGCCTGCGCCTGATCGCCGAAATGGAAGATGCCGAGTCGCTGTTCCGCCAGGACGACGCACAGCCGAAGGGCCTGTTGAAGATCGATGTGCCCAGCCGGATCGGTCGCCGCATCATCGCCCCGGCCCTGCCCGACTTCTTCGCACGGCATCCGCAGGTCGAGCTGGACCTGGGCATGACCGATCGCGCGGTGAATCTGATCGAGGACGGCTGCGATGCGGTGCTGAGGGTGGGCCAGCTGGGTGACTCCAGCCTGGTGGCCCGCACGCTGGGCCAGCTGGACTTCGTCAACGTTGCCGCGCCTGCGTATCTGCACGAGCACGGCGTACCGCAGCATCCTGCCGACCTGCAGCAGCACCGCGCGGTGAACTACGCATCGCCGACCACGGCGCGGGTGGAGGCGTGGGAATGGCAGGACGGCGCGCAGCTGCGCACGCTGCCGATGACCGGCTGGGTGCGGGTGAACAGCGCCGAGGCATCGATTGCCTGCTGCGTCGCAGGGCTGGGACTGCTGCAGATTCCGCGCTACGACGTGCAGGCCGAACTGCACTCCGGTGTACTGGTGGAAGTGATGCCGCAGCACGTCGCGCAGCCGCTGCCGGTGACCCTGTTGCTGCCGCATCGGCAGCATCGCGCGCAACGTGTGCAGGTGTTCCTGGATTGGCTGGAGCCCTTGTTGCGGGGCGGTTTGCACCTGCAGTAGATCCACGCCATGCGTGGATGGGCGGGCCAGGACATCCGCAGCCACCCATGGGGTGGCTCTACTGGTAGATCCACGCCATGCGTGGATGCATGCATCCGTGCCAACCAAGGTTGGCACCTACCAGGGCAGCGGCCAGTTGCAGTAGATCCACGCCATGGGTGGATGCATGCATCCGCGCCAACCAAGGTTGGCACCTACCAGGGCAATGGCCAGCTGCAGTAGATCCACGCCATGCGTGGATGACGGAGCCCGGAAGCCCGCAGCCACCCATGGGGTGGCTCTACTGGTAGATCCACGCCATGCGTGGATGCACGCATCCATGCCAACCAAGGTTGGCACCTACCAGGGGCGGCGGCCCGGGAAACCCGGGGCATTACGCCCCGGATTCGTCCGGCTTGACCCGGAACCACGCCGCATACAGCGCCGGCAGGAACACCAGCGTCAGCACCGTGCCCACGATCAATCCACCCATGATCGAAATCGCCATCGAGCCGTAGAACGCACTGCGCGACAGCGGAATCATTGCCAGCACCGCGGCCAGCGCGGTCAGCACGATCGGGCGGAAACGCCGCACCGTCGCATCGATGATCGAATGCCAGCGGTCATGCCCGGCATCGATGTCCTGCTGGATCTGGTCGATCAGGATCACTGAATTACGCATGATCATGCCCGCCAGCGCGATGGTGCCCAGCAACGCCACGAAGCCGAACGGCGCGCGGAACAGCAGCAGGAACAGCGTCGCACCGATGATGCCCAGCGGCGCGGTCACCAGCACCATCGCTGCACGCGAGAAGCTGCGCAGCTGCAGCATCAGCAACGTGGCCACCACGATCAGGAACAGCGGCATGCCGGCCTTGATCGAGTTCTGGCCGCGTGCCGAATCCTCCACCGAGCCGCCGGTTTCCAGCAGGTAGCCGCTGGGCAACTCGGCACGGATGCCATCCAGCGTCGGCACGATCTGCTGCACCACGTCCAACGGCTGCTTGCCATCACTGATGTCGGCACGCACGGTCACCGTCGGCAGGCGGTTGCGGTGCCAGATGATGCCGTCCTCGAAGGCGTATTCCAGCCGCGCGACCTGCGACAGCGTCACCGCGGTGCCACTGCTGGTCGGAATCGCCAGGCTGCCGAGCAGGTCCAGCTGCGCGCGCTCGTTGTCCGGGCCACGCAGCAGCATCTCGATCTGGCGGTTGCCTTCGCGATAGGTGCTCACGCTCATGCCCGACAACGAACTGCTGAGGAACTGGCTGACCTGCGCACTGCTGACACCCAGCGCGCGTGCGCGGTCCTGGTCGATCACCAGCCGCACCACCTTGCTCGGCTCGCTCCAGTCCAGGTTCACGTTCATCACGTGCGGGTTCTCGCGCACCTTGGCCTCGACCTTGCGCGCAATCGCCTGCACCTGTGCGATGTGCTCGCCGGACACGCGCATCTGCACCGGATAGCCGACCGGCGGCCCATTCTCCAGGCGCGTCACGCGCATCTGCACATCGGGGAACTGCTTTATAACTTCCTTCAGCATCCAGTCGCGGGTCGATTCCCGAGCCTTGGCGTCTTCGGTGAGCACCACGAACTGGGCGAAGTTGGTGGCCGGCAGCTGCTGGTCCAACGGCAGGTAGAAGCGCGGCGAACCGGTACCGACGTAGGCCACGAAGTTGCTGATGCCTTCGCGGCCCTTCAACAGCTTCTCCAGCTTGTCGGCCTGTGCCTGGGTCGCGGCCAGCGACGCACCTTCGGCCAGTTCGATGTCCACCATCAGTTCCGGGCGGGTCGAATCGGGGAAGAACTGCTGCGGCACGAAACGGAACAGCATCAGCGAGCCGATGAACAGTGCGATGGTCGCACCGATCACCCACCAGCGATGGCGCAGGCAGGTATCCAGGAACGACCGGAAGCGGGTGTAGAACGGCCGCTGGTACGGATCATGATCGTGCGCATGCTCCTTCGGCGCGATCCAGCGCGCGAGCGACGGATGGCGGTCAGCCCACTGCAGGCGTTTGGCGCGCCAACGGCCGGCCAGACTGTCCGGCTTGGGCAGCTGCGGATTGAACAGGTCCGGCAGCATCTTGTCGCCCAGGTACGGGATGAACAGCACTGCCGCGATCCACGACACCACCAGCGCGATGGTCACCACCTGGAACAGTGAGCGGGTGTATTCACCGGTGCTCGATGCGGCAGTGGCGATGGGCAGGAAGCCGGCAGCAGTGATCAGGGTGCCGGTCAACATCGGGAATGCAGTGGATTCCCAGGCGAAACTGGCCGCGCGCAGGCGGTCGTAGCCCTGCTCCATCTTGGTGGCCATCATCTCCACCGCGATGATCGCATCGTCCACCAGCAGGCCCAGCGCCAGCACCAGGGCACCCAGCGAAATCTTGTGCAGGCCGATATCGAAGTAGTGCATGACGAAGAAGGTCATCGCCAGCACCAGCGGAATGGTCACGCCCACCACCAGGCCAGTACGCAGGCCCAGAGAGAAGAAGCTGACCAGCAGCACGATCACCACCGCTTCGGTGAGCACCTGCACGAACTCGCCCACCGACTCTTCCACCGCATGTGGCTGGTCGGACACCTTGCGCAGCTGCATGCCGGCCGGCAGGGTCTTCTGCAGGCGTTCGAATTCGGCATCCAGGGTGGCGCCGAGCTTGAGGATGTCACCGCCGTCCTTCATCGCCACCGCCAGGCCGATTGCATCCTGGCCCATGAAGCGCATCTTCGGCGAAGAGGGGTCGGCAAAGCCGCGCTTGACCTCGGCGATGTCGCCCAGGTGCAGCGTGCGTTCGCCCGCCTGGATCGGGAATCTGCGGATGTCCTCGATCGAATCGAACTGCCCGGTCACGCGCAGCTGCACGCGGTCGGTCGGGGTTTCGAAGAAGCTGGTGGCGCTGACCGCATTCTGGTCGGCCAATGCCTGCTGCACCTGCTGCAGCGATACGCCCAGCGTGGCCAGCTTGGTGTTGGACAGCTCGATCCACACCTTCTCGTCCTGCAGGCCGACCAGGTCGATCTTGCCGACGTCGGGCACGCGCTGCAGCTCCAGCTGGATGCGGTCGGCATAGTCGCGCATCACGGCGTAGTCGAAGCCTTCGCCGGTCAGCGCATAGATGTTGCCGAACGTGTCGCCGAACTCATCGTTGTAGAAGGGCCCGACGATTTCCCTCGGCAGCGTCGCGCGGATATCGCCCACGCGCTTGCGCACCTGGTACCACAGGTCCGGGATCTGCTTGGAGCGCAGGCTGTCGCGCGCCATGAAGATCACCTGCGATTCGCCCGGCCGCGAGTACGAGCGGATGAACTCGTACTCGCCGGTGTTCATCAGTGCTTTTTCGATCGGCTCGGTCACCTGCCGCGAGACCTGCTCGGCGGTGGCGCCCGGCCACATCGTGCGTACCACCATCGCCTTGAAGGTGAACGGCGGATCTTCGGACTGGCCCAGGTGCTTGTACGACCAGGCACCGATGACGGCGAACGCCAGCATCGCGAACAACACCAGCGCACGGTTGCCCAGCGCCCATTCGGAGAGATTGAAGCGGCGCACGGGTCAGTGCCCCTTGCCTGCGGCCGGCGCCGGCGTGGCGGCCGACGGTGCCAGCACCGGGCGGTTCTGGCGATCGACCGGCGTCACCACCTGGCCTTCGCGCAGCAGATGGCCGCCGGCAGCGACCACCCAGTCCGCCGCGCCCACACCGGACACGACCGGCACGGCCTGCGCGCCATAGGCACCGACCTGCACGGGAGTTGCCTTCAGCGCACCATTGGACGGATTGACCACCCACACGCTGGCCTTGCCATCACTGCCGCGCAGTACGGCCGCCAGCGGCAGCTGCAACGCACCGCTGCGCCCGGCGGTGGCGAACACCCGCGCACTCTGGCCCAGTTCCACTTCGCTCAGCGCTTCCGGCGCCAGGCTGACCCGGGTGGCATAGGTGCGGGCCTGTGCATCGGCGGCCGGTGCGATCTCGCGCAGGGTGCCCGGCAGCAGCTGGCCCGGGCGGTTCCACAGTTCCACCTGTACCGACTGGCCGACCTTGTAGTCGCGGATGTTGCTTTCCGGCAGCGCGATCAGCACCTCGCGGCCACCGTCGGCGGCCAGGGTGAACACCGTCTGCCCAGCGCTCACGACCTGCCCGGCTTCGGCCTGGCGGCTGGCGATCACGCCATCGGCGGGCGCGCGCAGCTGCGCGTACTCGGCCTGGTTGCGGGCCACGGCAAGATTGGCCCGGGCGGCATTGGCCTGGCCTTGTGCGGCCTTGAACGCCGCCGTCTGCTGGTCCAGTGCCGAGCGGCTCACCAGCTGGTCTTCGGCCAGCTTGGCGTAGCGCTTCTGGTCATCACGGGCGCGTACCAGGTCTGCTTCCGCCGCCGCCAGCTGCGCCTGCGATGCCGCCGCCTGCGAGGCGTAGTCGGCCGCATCCAGCTCAGCCAGCAGCTGGCCCTTCTTCACCCGCTCGCCTGCGTCGACGTGACGCTTGACCAGATTGCCGCCAACGCGGAACGACAGCGGGCTTTCCTGGCGGGCACGCACCTCGCCGGGGTAGGCGGCCGCGGCTTGTCCGTCCTGCGTGGTGGGATGCACCACCAGCACCGGAATGGCCGCCACCGGCTCGGCAGCCTGTTTGCCGCACGCTGCCAACACCACGACCAGTACGCCTACGCCCAACCAACGCATGTTTTTCATGAGGTACAGGACCTGAAAAGAAATCCGGGGGGAACGCGCCGGCAACATACTGTTGCAACGCGGACATTAGTGAACCAGCCGGTATAGTATAAATATCGAACCGCTTGGTCTAGTATTAGCGGAATGAGTTCTCCCACTTCCCGAAAGCCGTCGGCCAAGCCCGCTGCCAAGGCTGCCGGTCCCGGGCGCCCCAAGGATCTGGGCAAGCGCGCGGCGATACTCGAGGCAGCCAAGACACTGTTCATCGAACAGGGCTACAGCGGCGTGAGCATGGACAGCATCGCGGCCCAGGCCGGCGTCTCGAAGCTGACCGTATACAGCCATTTCGGCGACAAAGAGACCCTGTTCTCCGAAGCTGTGCAGTCCAAGTGCATCGAGATGCTGCCCGACGCGCTGTTCGTGGCCGACGTCGAAGGCCCCCTGCGCGACCAGTTGCTGGGCATCGGCATGGCGTTCTTCGAGATGATCACCTCCGACGCGGCCCTGTCGATCCAGCGGGTGATGATGGCCCCGGAGACCGACGAGCGCCTGCGCGAACTGTTCTGGCAGGCCGGCCCCCAACGCACCTGCGAGGCGCTGGCCGATTTCATGCGCTTGCGTGCCGAGCGCGGCGAACTGGACATCCCCGACTGCTACATCGCCGGCCAGCAGTTCCTGACCCTGGTGAAGGGCGAAGTGCACATGCATATGATGTGCGGCATGCCACTGTCACCCGTCGAGACCGATGCTGCGATCCACGTGGCCGCCAGCGTGGATTTCTTCCTCCGCGCCTACGCCCCGCGAGAGGCTGGAACCGCTGGATAACCAAAACTGAACGAACCGGAGGTCGCGATGACTTCCGGCACTGCGACCCCGGCCACCCCGCAGCAGATGCTCTGGGCGCGCCGCCGGCCTCCGGCACCGGTAAAATGGCCGGCCCACTGCGCTGGATTTGAACCTCATGACGATTGATTACGCCCACGCCCGCGAACTGATGGTGGAACAGCAGATCCGTCCCTGGGACGTGCTGGACATCAAGGTGCTCGACGTCCTGGCCCGCCTGCCGCGCGAGGCCTTCGTCGCCGACGCGCACCGGGCGCTGGCCTATGCCGATGTCGAACTGCCGATCGGCAACGGCCAGAAGATGATGAAGCCGGTCGTCGAGGGTCGTACCCTGCAGGCACTGGATCTGCAGCCGGGTGACGAAGTGCTGGAAATCGGCACCGGCAGCGGCTTCCTGTCGGCCTGCATCGGCGCGCTCGCGCGCGACGTGCTGAGCCTGGAAATCGATCCGGAGCTGGCCGCCGCTGCGCGCGCCCGCCTGGATACCACCGGCCTGGGCACCAACGTGCGCGTGGAAGTGGCCGATGGCCTGGCCTGGCAGACCGAACGCCGCTTCGACGTGATCTGTGTCACTGGCGCCGTTGACGTGGTGCCGTCACAGTTCGCTTCGTGGTTGCGTCCGGGTGGTCGTCTGTATGTCATCCAGGGCCGTTCGCCGGCCATGGAAGCGCTGTTGGTGAAGGCCGATGGCAGCACCGAGTCGCTGTTCGAGACCGATATCGATTACCTGCGTGGTGCCGCCCCGGCCCCCCAGTTCCACCTCTGAGTCCAAGGAAGCCGCAATGATCCGCCGATCCCTCGCTGTTGCGCTGGCCACTGCCCTGCTGCCGTTGTCCGCCCATGCCGCCGACCTGCTGCAGGTCTATGAAATGGCGCGCAATGGCGACCCGCAGCTGTCCGCCGCCGAATCCACCCGGCTGTACGACAAGGAAGGCGCCGTGCAGGCGCGCGCTGCCCTGCTGCCGCAGATCAATGGCCAGGCCACGCTGAACCGCACGCGTAGCGAGGCCAATGCCGATGCCAACTCCGGTTCGGTCACCAGCAAGCGCCGCAACTACACGGTCGATGGCACCCAGACGCTGTTCAACTGGACGCAGATCAACAACCTGCGTTCGCAGCGCGAGCTGAGCAAGGCGGCTGATTTCACCCTCGACTCGGCCAACGACAACCTGATCGTGCGCACCTCGGCGGCCTACTTCAACGTGCTGGTGGCGATCGAATCGCTGAACGCCGCACAGACCAACGAAGCGGCCGCGAAGAAGCAGTTCGACTTCGCCGACAAGCGCCTGGAAGTGGGCCTGGCGCCGATCACCGACGTGCACGAAGCACGCGCCCAGTACGACCAGGCGCGCGCCAACGCGATCGTTGCGCAGAACACCCTGGCCGACAACTACCAGGCCCTGACCGAACTGACCGGCCAGCCGGTGATGAACCTGAAGGGCCTGCCGGCCGATTTCCGTCCGGAAGTGCCGGCCAACCGCGGCAACCTGGACCAGCTGGTGCAGCAGGCGACCACGCAGAACCCGGCGCTGAAGGCGCAGGAACTGAAGGTCGGTGCCGCCGAAGCCGGCGTGCAGGCGGCCCGTGGCGGCCACTATCCGACCCTGTCGCTGGGCGGCAGCTGGGGCAAGAGCGCGACCTGGGGCGACAGCGTCGGCGCCGGTTCGCTCTCACCCGATGCACGCACCAACAGCATCGGCCTGACCCTGAGCGTGCCGATCTTCTCTGGCGGCGCCACCCAGTCCGGCGTGCGCCAGGCCCTGGCCCAGCGTGATATCGCCCAGGATGGTTTCGAGCAGCAGAAGCGCGCGCTGGACCGCAACACGCGCAATGCCTACCAGACCCTGGTACAGGGCATCAGCGAAGTGGAAGCCCGCCGTCTGGCCGTGGTTTCCGCACAGAGCGCCTACGACGCTTCGCAGGTCGGCCTGGAAGTGGGTACCCGCACGGTGCTGGACGTGATCCAGAACCA
Source organism: Stenotrophomonas sp. 14P6.2.3 (assembly GCF_057799055.1). Taxonomy (NCBI): domain Bacteria; kingdom Pseudomonadati; phylum Pseudomonadota; class Gammaproteobacteria; order Lysobacterales; family Lysobacteraceae; genus Stenotrophomonas; species Stenotrophomonas sp. 14P6.2.3. The sequence goes on along the minus strand of NZ_JBYOLA010000012.1, from coordinate 46,751 downwards.
GCGCATCCTGTTCTCCGCCCAGCTGGATTACGCGCAGGCCCGCTACAACTTCCTGCAGAACCGCCTGCTGCTGAGCCAGGCCGTGGGTGGCCTGGATGTCGCCGAACTGCAGGACCTCAACCGCCTGCTGACCCAGGACGCGGGCAACCCGTCCACGACCACGAACTGAGTCGGCGCCACCGGTCTGATAAGAAAGCCACCCGCGAGGGTGGCTTTTTTTATTGATTGCAGATGGAAGGCGCCGCGCATGGTGCTAGCGCGAACGCCCCGCATGTCGACGTATCAGGGCGGCTGCCAGCACGACCGCCAGCACCATCAGCACCGGTACGAACAAGCGGGACGTGACTGCCGGCAACAGACACAGTGCGGTCGCTACAGGAGCGAGCAGCATCGGGATGAGCCGCCGTTCGCCAGCCGCCGCCCGCGCCTGCCATTGGCTGCGGGCAACGCCGAGGCATACGGCGGCCAGTACCAGCAGGCCAGCAGGCCCCGGCAGCTGTGGAAGCCAGCCCTCCGGCATCGACAGCGCCAACGTCGCCGCCAGCATGGTCAGCGCAATCGTCACCCGCAGATGCGCATCGGTGCCCGCATCGCCCGGCTCCGGCGGCCAGACCTCCACCCCCAAGCGCGCGGCCAACAGCAGCGATACCAACTGCAGGGCCGCCAGCCCCGCGCCGCCCGCCAACGGCAACAGTGGCAGCAACCATTGCAGCTGCGGCACACCCTGCAATGCCACCGACAGCGGTCGCGTGCTGGCCAGCGCAGAAAATTCGACCAGGCCGGACTGCAGCGCCGCCAATACCATCAGCCACAGCATCGCCATCAGCACCGCTGCGCCGGCGGCTCTGGAAACCTGCGAACGAGGCTGCGGCACCCCGCCGGCAAACCCTGCCAGCAAGCCTGCACCGAGCAGCACACCGAGCAATGCCACGCCAGCTGCAAGCACGCCGCCCAGCCCGAAGCGATAGGGCGCGGTAGCCGATGGCAGCCATGAAATCCAATTCGCATAGTGCACATGACGTGCTGCCAGCAACAACAGCAGCAGGCCAACGCCCAGCTTCACTGTCAGCAGTGCACTGGCCAACAGCAGCACGCGCGGCGTCCGCAGCACTGCAGTGGCGGCCCCCAGCAGCAACACCATGATCGAAGCCGCCAGCGGCAATGTCACCCATTGCGCGGGAGCCGCATCGATGACCTCAGCGGCTGCATACAGATGGCGCGCCATCGATTGCGCCAGGCCTGCGGTGGTCGCCGTCAGCTCCAGCAGCAGGGCAATCACCAGTACATCCGCGAACAGCTTGCCCCAGGCGGCACGCAGCAGAGCATGCAGACCTGAAGGATTCGGTAGACGCCGCATCGCCATACGAAGGCAATACAGCATCGGCACCGCACCCAGCGCCGCCAGCAACAGACTGAGAACAATGGCGGGCCCCGCCTGCGCCGCCGTGTGCTGGCCGACCAGGGCGACAACGCTGCCCCCCAACAGCAGGGTCAGCGCCACCACCAGCAGATGGTCGGTGCCCAGCCCCCCGGTCTTCTCGCTGGGCTGCTGCGCGCTTCCGTTGTCGCCAATCATTCAAAGCTCCCTTGATGTCGCCCAAGCGTGGTCGACAACAGGCTGGCAGCCTGACGCGGTAGGCGGAATCGGAATCGGCGCCGTAGCCACGATGATGTGACAGCCTGCACGCCGCGAGCGGTGGGAGCGGTCCGGCTACGACACTTTCAACGCCATCAAGCAGGCTTGATGCAGGCGATCACGACAGGGCCAAGGCCGGGTTGGCCTTGAGACCCCTGATGGCAACTGGCAGGGTCTCAGGCCAGCGGTGGCGGCAGGTGCGGAGCCACCAGCTGCAGGGTCCGCTGCAGCGCGCCGCGCCCATTGCTGACCAGTGTGCAACCGGCGCGGGCCATGTCCTCGCGCGCCTGCGCGTCGTCGAGCAGGTGCAGCAGCAGATCGCCCACCGCCTGCGCGTCCTCGCCGATCAGCAGTGCGCCGGCTTCACGCATGCGCCGCGAGATCTCGGCGAAGTTGTGCAGGTGCGGGCCGGTCACCGCTGCGGTGCCCATTGCCGCAGGCTCCAGCAGGTTGTGCCCACCGATGGCCTGCAGGCTGCCACCGACGAAGGCAACCTGGGCGCAGCCGTAGAACGGCATCAGTTCACCCAGCGTGTCGATGACGAAGACATCGCTGCCGGCCCCTGGCCACTGCTGCGCGCGCCGCGTCGCCACGCTCCAGCCCTGCTCGCGGGCCAGCGCTTCCACCTTTGGGAAGCGCTCGGGATGCCGCGGCGCCCACAGCAGCAGCAGGTCCGGATGCTGCTGGCGCAGACGGCGGTGCAGGTCGATCACCGCCTGCTCTTCGCCATCATGCGTGCTGGCCGCGATCCATACCGGGCGCGTGGCCGGTACATGGGCATGGAACTGTTCGATGAAGGGCTGCACGTCCGGTGTGGCGATGTCGAACTTCAGGTTGCCCAGCGCCTGCACCTGTTCCGGCGCCGCGCCCAGCTGCACGAAGCGTGCGGCGTCATCCTGCGATTGTGCGGCCACGCAGGTGACCGTGCGCAGCGCACGCCGGATCAGTGCTGCCAGCACCCGGTAGCCACGCAGCGATCGGGCCGACAGGCGTGCATTGAGGATGTAGACCGGAATGCGACGGTCGCGGCAGCCGAACAGCATGTTCGGCCACAGCTCGGTTTCCAGGATCAGCGCCAGGCTGGGCTGGAAGTGGCCGAGGAAGCGGTTGACGCTGCCCGGCACGTCGTACGGCAGGTACACATGGTCGAGCGCGTCGCCCCACAGCGCGCGCACCCGTTCCGAGCCGGTCGGGGTGATGGTGGTGATGACCCAGCGGATGTCCGGCCGCTGCTCGCGCAGTGCATTGACCAGCGGCGCAGCGGCGTTGACCTCGCCCACCGAGACCGCATGCAGCCAGACCCGTGGCTGGCCGCTCGGCTGCGGATAGGACGCATAGCGTTCATCCCAGCGCCGGAAGTATTCACGGACCCGGAAGCCGCGCCAGACCAGGTGGTACACGGTGATCGGCAGCAGGAGGTACAGCACGGCCGAGTACAGGCCACGCAGGATCCATTCGACAGGGTCTTTACGCATGCGGCAAGGATACGGGAGCCCCCCGGGAAAGACACGCGGCCGGGTTGGTAGAATGGCGGCATGTCCGATGCCACCACCGCCGTCCGTCCGTCGCTGCGTGATCCACGCAACTGGCCGATGTTTGCCGTCATGTTCACTGCCTTCGGGATCGCCCGGCTGCCGTGGATGCTGCAGCGCGCGCTCGGCCGCGGGGTCGGCTCGATCGCCTGGCGTCTGGCCGGCAGCCGCCGCCATGCCGCCGAGGTCAACCTCAAGCTGTGCTTCCCCGAGAAGGAAGAGGCCTGGCGCAAGCGCCTGGTGCGCGACAGCTTCGATGCACTGGGCGTGGGCATCTTCGAATGCGCGCGCTCCTGGTGGGGCAGCATCGACAGCATCCGCCCGCAGGTGCACATCGAAGGGCTGGAACACCTCAAGCAGATGCAGGCCGAAGGTCGCGGCGTGCTGCTGGTCTCGGGCCACTTCATGACCCTGGAGATGTGCGGCCGCCTGCTGTGCGACCACGTCGACCTGTCCGGCATGTACCGCAAGCACAAGAACCCGGTGTACGAGTGGGCGGTGAAGTTCGGCCGCCTGCGCTATGCCAAGGCGATGTACGCCAACGAGGATATCCGCGCGACGGTGCGCCACCTGAAGAAGGGCGGCTTCCTCTGGTACGCGCCCGACCAGGACATGCGCGGCAAGGACACCGTGTTCGTGCCGTTCTTCGGCCACACCGCATCCACCATCACCGCGACCCACCAGCTGGCGCGGATGACCGGTTGCGCGGTCATCCCCTACTTCCATCGCCGCGAAGGCGGGAAGTACTTCCTGAAGATTGGTGCGCCGCTGGAGAATTTCCCCAGCGAAGATGTAGAAGCCGATACCGCGCGGGTGAACCAGGCCATCGAACAGATGGTGCGCGAGGCACCGGACCAGTACCTGTGGATCCACCGCCGCTTCAAGCGCCAGCCCGGTGGGCGGAGCGATTTCTACAAGTGATATGACGGGCGGTCGGAAACGCCCCATCCATGCATGACGTGGATCTACTGCTTCCCAGGTAGATCCACGCCATGCGTGGATGCTCTCCGTTCCGATGCCGGAATCTACAACGGCCAACGACACCAGGCGTGGGGGTATTCCCCCAACTCGCCGGCCAGTCCGGCCCGCACCGGATTGGCCAGGATGTACATCGCCTTTTCATGAAGGGATTCATCGGTGCGTACCGCATGGTCGTGGTAGCCGTGCTGCCACAGCGGCCCTTTCTGTCCCAGTTGCCGGTTCAGCAGCCGACTGCTGCGTGATTTGAGCACGGCCATGCACTGGGCCAGCGTTCCCTTCTGCAGTTCCATCAACCAATGCAGGTGGTCGGGCATCACCACCCAGGCGAGGCTGTGGCTGAAGGCATTGCGTTCGATGAAGCGCAGGGTATCGACCAGGACCGCCACGTTGGCGGCATCGGCGAACAAGGGGGCACGGCCGTGGGTCGCCGTGGTCAGGGAATAGATGTTGCCTGTGCGGGAGTAGCGACCGTAACGGAGTCTGGGGCTGGCCATGGGCACAGACTGCGGGTTGCGCGACCCTGCGTGCATTGGCGGACCACCTCGCGGCAGGTCGGGAAAAGCCGCGACGACGGCCAATGTTCATGGGAAAGCCCATCCACGCATGGCGTGGATCTACTGATCAGACACGACCAATGTCCCCGCGCACTCCGGTAGATCCACGCCATGCGTGGATGCGGACATTACGCGGCGCGCGGCAGATCGTCCGGTTCGCGCGCCAGCAACGTGCCGACGAACAGCGCGGCCAGCAGCACGGTCAGGCCGCCCCAGAACGCGGAATAGAACGCCAGGTGGGTATTGAGCGGGAACACGGTAACCGCCAATGCCAGCATCGCCGGCCGTGCACGCTCACGCGCCGCTGCCGGCGCGAAGCGCCATGCACGCCATGCCTGCGCCACCGCTGCCAGCCACAGCAACAGGCCAAGCACACCGGTCTCGGCAAGGATTTCCAGCACGATCTGGTGGGCGTGCAGCGCCGGCATCGTGCCCCACACCGCCGGCCCTTCATCCGCAACGCAATGGGGATAGGCATCGCGGAAGCCACGTGCACCGACACCATTGATCGGATGCGCTTCGATCATGCAGGCCGCCGCGCTCCAGATGCGGGTACGACCGGACAGTGCCTGTTCGACCCCGTCCTCGCCATCGCCCCAGGCCATTGCCGTGCGCGCCACACGCTCCCGCAGCTGCGGCACGCTGGCAGTCAGTGCGCCCGCCGAGAGAACACCCACAAGCGCCAGCAAGCCCAACCGCTTCCACCCCAGTTGGCGCACGCCGCTGTAGACAACCACCAGGCCGAAGGTGATCCATGAGGCACGGGAGCCGGCCAGCAACAGCACCACGCCCACCGCAGCAGCAGCCAGCAACCAGCCCGCATTGCCGAAACGGCGCGCCACCGGCAACAACAGGAACGGCGAAAGGCTGGCCAGCACCTGGCCGAATTTCAGGTTGCACGGCCCAAGCGCCCCGCTGAGACGATCAGCCAGCGCGGCTTCATCGGCCGGGCACAACGCGTGGCCGCTGATGGCCAGCTTGAGCTGCTGCAGCGACCAGAACCAGGGGCTGGTGCCTGCCAGTGCCTGCACCAGCGCATCGAGCGTCCACAGCCCGGTGATCACCGCCAGTCCGCCCAGGGTCAAGCGCCGCCGCTGCGGGGTGGCCACGGCGATCGCCACCAGCCACATGAAAGGCAGATAGCGCAGCCCGGCCGCCGCCTTGGTCCACGACGCCGACGGGTCGACGGCATCGAAGGCCGAGAACGCCTGTGGCAACCAGTAGCCAAGGAAAAGAATCGATGTCAGCGCCCACGCTGCCGGGCTCAGCAGATGCGGTCGATGCTGTACCCGGCGGATGACCATGCGTGCGGCGGCGTACAAGGCTCCCAGGCCCAGCACCGTTTCGGCAATGCCTGGCAGCGGCCACAACGCGACGTAGGCCAGCACCCACCAGGGTGCCCAGCGGCCAGCGCGCTCGTCGCGCAGGGTCGGCGTGGCGTCAGCCAGCGAGGTCGGCATAAAGGCGGAGGGTATCGCGCTGCATGGCCTGCAGGGTAAACGGGATACGGCCCGGCAGCGATGGCGGCTGGGCCAGCAGCGCCAGCGCACGTTCACCCAACAGCTGCGCATTGCCCAGCGGCACGGCACCACTGGGCTGCAGTTGCTGCAGCAGTTCGCCGACGCCGCCGTGGTTCCAGCCCAGCACCGGCCTGCCGACCGACAACGCTTCGACCACAGTGCGACCGAAGGCCTCCGGCTTGTCCGACAGCTGCAGTACCAGATCGCTGGCCGCGTACGCCTGGGCGATGCGCGCAGTCGGCGTGCTGATGTGCACGGCCCCGGTCACGCCAAGCATATCTGCCTGCCTGCGCAGCTCTGCCACATAGGCTTCGCGGCCAGGCTCGTCGGTGCCCAGCATCCACAGCTGCGCCGGCACGCCCGCTGCACGGACATCGGCCAGCAACTGCAGCGCGTGGGCGTGGCCTTTCAGCCGGGTGCCGCGACCGGGCAGCAGCAACAGCGGTCCATCGACCTGGGCCAGCCAGGGATAGTCCGCCGCCAGCGCCAGCCGAGGCCGTCGATCGGCGCGTGCCACACGCGGGAACTGGCTGACATCCACCCCACGCGGGATCACCTGCAGCCTGTCGCGGGCCACCGTGGGGTAATGCGTGTGCACGTAGTCGCGCACGCTGTTGGATACACAGATCACGCGTTCGCCGCTGGTCATCACCGCGCTGTAGCGGCCGGGCGAATTCAGCCCATGCACGGTAGTGACCCAATGCGGGCGCTGCGCCGGCTGCATCGCACGGATCGCATACAGCCCCAGCCACGCCGGCAGGCGCGAACGGGCGTGGACAATGTCGGCGCCCACTTCGGTGAACAAGCGACGCAGCGTGGGCAGATGGCGCAGCGTCAGCAGCGACTTGCGGCCGATATCCAGGGTCAGATGCTCGGCACCGCTGTCGAGCAGCGGCTGCACCAGGCGACCGCCGGCCGACACCACCAGCGCGCGATGGCCGGCAGCGACCAGGGCCGCGGCGATTTCAAGGGTCGAGCGCTCGACGCCGCCGGAGTGCAGCGCCGGCAGCAACTGCACCACGGTCAATCGGCGCATCGAGGGGGCGGCCGCTTAGTCGGCCAGCACGAACACGGCGCCGCAGTAAGCACACTGCGCTTGCCCGTTGGGTTCGTCTTCGATCGGCAGGTACACCCGCGGATGCGAGTTCCAGAGCGCCATTTCCGGAGTCGGGCAGCTCAGCGGCAGATCGCTGCGGTGCACGGTGTAGCGCTTTTCGGCGTTGGCGGGCGCGGTGGCGGTATGGCTCATGGCGGATGTCGATGAACGGATTGCGAGGCCTGCAATTCTAGCATCTGGGCCCGGCAAACACCGTGCGCGGCGTGGCCGCTGCGCGCGGCGGCCAGCTTTACCCCCACGCCCTGGCCCCGCCATGCAACCGCCCTGCCCACGCCCAGGCGGCGGCGCCGAGCTACGGCGGCAGGAAATCCCCAAGCGCACCAGTCAGTTCCGTGCAGAACCGGTCTTCGTGCGAATTTCCCGCATTTGGATCGAACTAAATGGCACTTGTCAGGGCGCTGCCAGCTGTTGCAGCATCGGGTCCGATCCATTCCTGACCCGATCGCATGGCCCGCCCCCCACCGGACCTGCATCGCCTCCCGACTGCCCCGTGGCGGGTGGGGCGATGCTGTCCGTGGTGTTCGCCGATGCGGGTTCTGCCTGCCGCCTGCCCTACCGGGAGACCCTGCATGACCCTGTCCGATCCACGCCGCGCCCTGCTTCCGCTCGCCCTGGCCCTGGCCTGTGCGACCACTGCGACACCGGTGCTGGCGCAAGGGCTGCAGACCTCCTTCGAGCCGGGCGAGCCGGCACCGGCCAGATCCGCTGGCGCGCTGTCCGTTGAAGTCGGCAGCGGCCCCGGCGCGCCGTACGCGGCCAAGCGCAACGTCGGCTACAGCGGCCTGCATGCGTTGCACTACAGCGCCAATGGCGGCCAGGCGCGCCGCGAACTGTTCAAGACCGATCTGCCCATCGACACCGACACCACGCTGTCCTGGCTGGTACTGCCGGAGATCGTCGGCAAGGACACCGTGGCCTCCACCTATGTCTCGCTGGACCTGCTGCTGGACGATGGCAGCCGCGTATCCGCCAGCGGCGCGCGCGACCAGCACGGCGTGGCGCTGGGCGCACAGGCGCAGGGCGACTCGAAGACGCTGTATCCGCAGCAGTGGGCGCGCAAGGCGGTACGCCTTGGTGATGTGCCCGCGTTGAACGGCCGCCGCGTGATCGGCATCGAGCTCGAGGTGGCCAGCGCCGATGGCGCCCCCGTGTCGGGCTGGATCGACGACGTGCGCCTGGACGTGCAGCCACAGCAGGCACCGCAGCGTGTCTCCGACTGGGTGTTGACCACGCGCGGAACCCAGGCCAATGGCACTTTCTCGCGCGGCAACAACTTCCCAGCTACCGCTGTACCGCACGGCTTCAACTTCTGGACGCCGGTGACCGATGCCGGCGCACTGAACTGGCTGTACCGCTGGAACGAGCAGAACGATGCGAAGAACCGGCCGCAGCTGCAGGCGCTCGCCCTGAGCCACCAGCCCAGCCCCTGGATGGGCGACCGCCAGACCTTCCAGGTGATGCCCTCCGCCACGCGCGGTGTGCCTGAAGCTGATCGCAGCAAGCGTGCACTGCCCTTCGACCGCGCACAGGAAAGCGCGCGCCCGTATCGCTACGACGTGCGCTTCGACAACGGCATCGCCGCATCCATCGCCCCCACCGACCATGCCGCGCTGTTCCGCTTCGATTTCCCCACAGGCGGCGACGCCAACCTGCTGTTCGACAACGTCGATGCGCGTGGTGGGCTGACCCTTGATGCCGCCACGCAGACGTTGTCCGGCTACACCGATACCCGTAGCGGCCTGTCCAACGGCGCCACCCGCATGTATGTGGTGGCCAGCTTCGACAAGCCGTGGCGCAGCAGCGGCCAGATCAGTACCGGCCGCCCGACCGGCTACATCAAGTTCGACGCAGGCAGCGAGCAACGGGTGACGATGCGCATCGCCACCTCGCTGATCTCCGTCGAGCAGGCGCGCCACAACCTGGCGCTGGAGATCGCCGCAGCCGATACGCTGGAAAGCGTGGCCGGGCGTGCACAGGATGCGTGGGATGCGCGCCTGGCCCGCTTTGACATCGGCAACGCCAGCGACGACCAGAAGACCACGCTGTACTCCAGCCTGTACCGGCTGTACCTGTATCCCAATTCCGGCCACGAGAATGCGGGCACCGCCGCCGTTCCCGAATGGCGCTATGCCAGCCAAGCCAGCGCCGCCGATGACAACACCGACGGCAGCGCGACGCGCAGCTTCGCACCGGTGCGCGACGGCAAGGTCTTCGTCAACAACGGCTTCTGGGACACGTTCCGCACCACCTGGCCGGCGTATGCGCTGTTCACCCCGGAAGATGCCGGGCAGCTGGTACAGGGTTTCATCGAGCAGTACCGCGCCGGTGGCTGGATCGCGCGCTGGTCCTCGCCCGGCTACGCGGACCTGATGGTCGGCACCAGTTCGGATGTGGCCTTCGCCGATGCGTGGCTGAAGGGTATCGGCGGTTTCGATCCCGAAGAGGCCTATGCCGCAGCGCTGAAGAACGCCACCGTGGTACCGCCGGACCGCCATGTCGGCCGCAAGGGCATGGACCGCTCAACGTTCCGCGGCTATGCCAGCGCCGACGTGCACGAGGGCATGTCGTGGACGATGGAAGGGGCGCTCAATGATTTCGGCATCGCCAACATGGCCGAAGCGCTGGCCAAGCGCGCGACGACATCGTCCGCGCGCGAACGCTACACCACCGAAGCCGACTACTTCCGCTACCGCGCCGCCAGCTACGCGACGATGTTCGATCCGGCCGCCGGCTTCTTCCAGGGCCGCAAGCCCGATGGCAGCTGGCGCCTGCAGGCCAAGGATTACGACCCGCGCGTGTGGGGCCACGACTACACCGAATCCAATGGCTGGACGTTCGCCTTCACCGCCGCGCACGATGGCGAAGGCCTGGCCGCGCTGTACGGTGGCCGCGACAAGCTGGCCGCCAAGCTCGACACCTTCTTCGCCACGCCGGAAACCGCCGACGCCGCGTTCGCCGGCTCCTACGGCGGCACCATCCACGAGATGACCGAAGCGCGCGATGTGCGCATGGGCATGTACGCGCACAGCAACCAGCCGGCACACCACATCCCGTGGATGTACCTGTATGCCGGACAGCCGTGGAAGACCCAGCAGCATGTGCGCGAGATCCTGTCGCGGCTGTACGTCGGCAGCGAGATCGGCCAGGGCTATCCGGGCGACGAGGACAACGGCGAGACCTCAGCGTGGTACGTGCTGGCCTCGCTGGGCCTGTATCCGCTGCGGATGGGCGCGCCGGAGTACGCGATTGGTTCGCCGGCGTTCCAGCATGCGCGCGTCGAACTGCAGGGCGGCGCGGTATTGACCGTCAATGCAGCGCAGAATTCGCGTGAGAACGTGTACGTGCAGTCGCTGAAGATCAACGGCAAGCCGTGGACGAAGACCTGGGTGCCGCACGAGGTGATCGCCAAGGGAGCGACCCTGGACTTCGTGATGGGCCCGCAGCCGTCACGCTGGGGCAGCGGCGTGGATGATGTGCCGCGCTCGCTGACCGCGCGTGGCCAGCGACCGCAATTGCTGCACGATCTTCTGGGTGGCGGCGCACAGGCAACGCTGGCCGACGGTCGCGCCCTGCCCGCGCTGATGGACGACGATGCCACGACGGCAGTGCCGCTGGGTGGTGGCGCGACCATCGCGCTGAGCCACGTGGGCGATGGCGTACCGACGATGTATACGCTGACCAGCGGTGATGCCGCTATCCGCGGCGGCGAATGGACGCTGGAAGCACGTGCCGGCAATGGGCGTTGGGTAACGCTGGACCAGCGCCGCGGAGAAGATTTCACCTCGGCCCGGCAGACCCGCCCGTTCCGTATCGCTTCGCCCTCACGCTACGCCGAGTACCGTCTGCGCCTGGCTGCGCCGGGGCGCCTGCAGCTGGCCGAGATCGAACTGTTGGCGCCCTCCCCCCTACAATGACGTCCATGCGCCTACGTTTCCTCCCCCTCGCTCTTGCCGCCCTTGTATTTCCAAGTCTCAGCCAAGCACAGCCGCAGACCCAGGCCTTCGATGGCCAAGTCAGCCGTGACGGGGTAACGCTGTACTACCAGGACGCCACCGGTGCGCTGGCCGCGCCGGTGCGCAAGCGCATCATCGATACGTTCTACTTCGCCTACCTGCGCGAGCGTGCGGACTTCCGCCCGGCCGCGCCGAACGAAGTGCGCATCGTGATCGATCCGGCGTACAACGGCGTCGCCTTCGTCGGCGACAAGGACAAGGCCAGCACCATCACCATCAATCCGGGCTGGCTGGCCCAGCACCCGGATGACATCGATCTGGTGACCCACGAAGCAATGCACATCGTGCAGGGCTACCCCAGCTACGGCGACAAGCGCGTGCCGGGCTGGCTGGTGGAGGGCATCGCCGACTACGCACGCGATCGCTACGGCATGAACAACGCCGCTGCGGGCTGGGCGTTGCCGGACAAGCTGAGCCAGGGCCAGACGGTGGAAAGTGGCTATCGGGTGACCGGTGCTTTCCTGAAGTGGGCCGAAGCGGCGCACCCGGGACTGGTGCTGGCACTGGACAAGGATCTGCGCGACGGGCGCTATGCACCCGCGCTGTGGCAGAAGCACACCGGCAAGACCCTGCCGGCGCTGTGGACGGAGTACGCCAAGCCGCGCTCCCCGGCCCCTGCGCCGCCGCCCGCACGACGCGCGAAGCGGCGGTAAGTTCAACGTTGCCGGGGCGATGCCCCGGCAGCCTTCAACGCGATTGCACGAAACCGGCGTACAGCGCGAACAACTGCTGGAAATACCGCTTGCTCACTCGACTGCGCATGACACTGCTCCGCCCATGGAAAGTTGGTCGGGCCCAGGGTGGGAAGGCCGGTCCGGTCCCTTCCCACGGCCAGGCCGCGTGGGCGTATTGGGCCGCAGCGAGGTTGCAGGGCGATTACCGGGCGGCTGCAGTTCTCCGGTAGCGCCGGGCCACGCCCGGCGGAATGCGAGAAGCGCCGCGCTGCGCGCTCGCCGGGCATGGCCCGGCGCTACCCGATCCGGTTTCCGCGTTGCGGAAACAGAAACGCGCCCCGAAGGGCGCGTTTCTGCAGATCGCAGCGGAACGAAGGCTTACGCCTTCTTTTCCGCTTCGATCTGCTTGCGGATCTGCGCATCGACGGCGGCAATCGCGGTCATGTTCAGGATCCGGCGCGAGGTCGCGCTGGTGGTCAGGATGTGCACCGGCTTGTTCACGCCCATCAGGATCGGGCCGATCGCCACGCCATCGGTGAACACGCGCACCAGGTTGTAGGCGATGTTGGCCGCTTCCAGGTTCGGCAGCACGAACAGGTTGGCACGGCCCTGCAGGGTCGAGCCCGGCAGCAGCTTCTGGCGCAGGGCTTCATCCCATGCGGTATCACCCTGCATTTCGCCGTCTACGTTCAGACGCGGGTTGCGCTTGAGCAGCAGCTCGCGCACCTGGCGCATCTTCAGCGCATCCTTCGAATCGTGGCTGCCGAAGTTGGAGTGCGACAGCAGTGCCACCTTCGGCTCGACGCCGAACAGCTTCATGCGGTACGCCGCCTGCAGGGTCGCTTCGCACAGCTGCTCTGCGGTCGGGTCTTCCTGCACGTGGGTGTCGACGAAGAAGAACACGCCCTGCTGGTTGATCACGCCGGTCATCGCCGAGGTCGAGGTGACCTTCGATTCCAGCGGCAGCACGCTGCGCACGTAACCCAGCTTCTTGTGGAAGCGGCCGACGATGCCGGTCAGCATCGCATCGGCTTCGCCACGGGCCACCATCACGGCGGCGATCAGGGTCGGCCGCGAACGCATCAGGTTCTTGGCGGCGGCCACGGTGACGCCACGACGGCCGGTCAGGCCGTGGTAGTACTGCCAGTATTCGTTGAAGCGCGGGTCGTCATTGATGTTGGTGACTTCAATGTTCTCGCCGATCTTCAGGCGCAGGCCGAGGCGTTCGATGCGCGATTCGATCACTTCCGGGCGACCGATCAGGATCGGATGTGCCAGGCCGTCATCGACCACGTTCTGCACCGCCTGCAGCACCACTTCCTCTTCGCCTTCGGCATACACCACGCGCTGCTTGTCGCTGCGCGCGCGGTCGTAGACCGGCTTCATCATCAGGCTGGTGCGGTAGACGAACTGCGACAGCTTCTGCCGGTAGGCTTCCATGTCGGCGATCGGACGTGCCGCCACGCCCGAATCCATCGCGGCCTGGGCCACGGCAGCCGAGAGCTCCACCAGCAGGCGGCGGTCGAACGGACGCGGAATCAGGTACTCGCGGCCGAAGCTCGGGGTCTCGCCGCCATAGGCCGAGCCCATGTCGGTGGCGGCGCGACGGGCCAGCGCGGCGATAGCACGCACGCAGGCGATCTTCATTTCCTCGTTGATCGCGGTCGCGCCGACGTCCAGCGCACCGCGGAACAGGTACGGGAAGCACAGCACGTTGTTGACCTGGTTCGGGTAGTCCGAACGGCCGGTACCGATGATCGCGTCCGGACGCGCAGCGCGCACCAGTTCCGGCATGATTTCCGGGGTCGGGTTGGCCAGCGCGAAGATCACCGGGTCCGGCGCCATCGTCTTGACCATCTCGGCGGTCAGGATGCCCGGCGCCGACAGGCCCAGGAAGATGTCCGCGCCGTCGACGATCTCGGCCAGGGTGCGCTTGTCGGTGTCGCGCGCATAGCGCAGCTTTTCCGGGTCCAGATCGGTACGGCCGGTGTGGATCACGCCCTCGCGGTCGAAGGCCAGGATGTTCTCCGGCTTCAGGCCCAGCTGCACCAGCATGTTCACGCAGGAAATGCCGGCCGCGCCCATGCCCGTGGTCGCCAGCTTCACTTCTTCGATCTTCTTGCCGGTGATCGCCATGGCGTTCAGCACCGCGGCGCCGACGATGATCGCCGTGCCGTGCTGGTCGTCATGGAACACCGGGATCTTCATGCGCTCGCGCAGCTTGCGCTCGACGATGAAGCACTCCGGTGCCTTGATGTCTTCCAGGTTGATGCCGCCGAAGGTCGGCTCCAGCGAGGCGATGATGTCGACCAGCTTGTCCGGGTCGTTCTCGTCCACTTCGATGTCGAACACATCGATGCCGGCGAACTTCTGGAACAGCACGCCCTTGCCTTCCATCACCGGCTTGCCGGCCAGTGCGCCGATGTTGCCCAGGCCCAGCACCGCAGTGCCGTTGGAGATCACCGCCACCAGGTTGCCGCGGGCAGTCAGCTCGCTGGCCTGCTGCGGATCGGCCTTGATCGCTTCACAGGCGTACGCCACGCCCGGCGAATACGCCAGCGACAGGTCGCGCTGGGTCAGCATGGGCTTGGTAGCGGAAACCTTGATCTTGCCGGGCGGAGACATCCGGTGGTAATCGAGGGCGGCCTGTTTGAAATCTTCGTTGGACATCGATGTGGGTTACATGAATGGGCAGAAGGGACAGGGGATCATACCCCCGTTGGAGCGGTCGGACCTGTCGCTATGCTGTCGCAGTGATGCTGCGACCGCACAATTCCATGGCGTATGCGACGTTATCAGAGCACAGCTTCGGCGCTGGCGATGACAGCCGTGGGACGCCTTGAAACGCTGCGGGGCCGTGCCACTGTCGTGACCGGCCCCGCAGTACCACACACCCGGATCAGCCCTTGGCGGGCAGCGCCTCGGTCATTGCCAGCGGCACGGCATCGACCGGCGGCGGCAGTTCGCTTTCGCGACCATCCAGCGCCAGCTTCAGGCGGTCGCGGTCCAGCGCACCTTCCCAGCGCGAGACCACCACCGTGGCCACCGCGTTGCCGATGAAGTTGGTCAGCGAACGGCATTCGCTCATGAAGCGATCCACGCCCAGGATCAGCGCCATGCCGGCCACCGGCACTTCCGGCACCACCGCCAGGGTGGCGGCCAGGGTGATGAAGCCGGCACCGGTGACGCCGGCCGCGCCCTTGGAGCTGAGCATCGCCACCAGCAGCAGCGCGATCTGGTGGCCCAGGGTCAGTTCGGTGTTGGTGGCCTGGGCGATGAACAGCGCGGCCAGGGTCATGTAGATGTTGGTGCCGTCCAGGTTGAACGAGTAGCCGGTGGGAACCACCAGGCCGACCACCGACTTGCTGCAGCCGGCACGTTCCATCTTCTCCATCAGCGACGGCAGCGCCGACTCCGACGACGAGGTGCCCAGCACCAGCAGCAGCTCGGCCTTCAGGTATCGGGCCAGCTTGAACACCGAGAAGCCGCACAGGCGGCAGACCACGCCCAGGATCACCGCCACGAACAGGAAGGCGGTGAGGTAGAACGAGCCGACCAGCCAGGCCAGGTTGACCAGCGAGCCGACGCCGTACTTGCCGATGGTGAAGGCGATGGCACCGAATGCACCGATCGGCGCGGCCTTCATCAGGATGTGCACCAGCTTGAACACCGGGGCGACCAGCGCTTCCAGGAAGTTCTGGATCGGCTTGCCCTTCTCGCCCACCGAGGCCAGCGCGATGCCGAACAGCACCGCCACGAACAGCACCTGCAGGATGTTGCCGTCAACGAAGGCACTGAGCAGCGTCTTCGGGATGATGTCCATCAGGAAGCCGACCAGGGTCAGGTCGTGCGACTTCTCGACGTAGCTGTGCACCGCGGTCTGGTCCAGCTCGGCCGGGTTGATGTTCATGCCGGCGCCGGGCTGCACGACGTGCGCCACGATCATGCCGACGATCAGCGCCAGCGTGGAGAAGAACAGGAAGTACGCCATCGCCTTGGCGAACACCCGGCCCACCGTGCGCAGATGGGTCATGCCGGCGATGCCGGTGACGATGGTCAGGAAGATGACCGGCGCGATGATCATCTTCACCAGGTTGATGAAGGCATCGCCGAGCGGCTTCATCTTCTCGCCGATCAGCGGCTCGTAGTGGCCGAGGACAGCGCCCAGGACGATCGCCACGATCACCTGGAAGTACAGCTGGCGGTAGAGCGGCAACGGCTTGCTGGGCACCGGCGCAGCGGTCGGGATGTGCATGGCGGACTCCGGAAGGGGCGTTTTCAGGCACGTACGGCCCCGGAAATGCACGGGAACCGTTACCGTGGAAACTGATCGCATGCCCCTCGATTGCAGGCACAGGGGTGCGACCAATGGACGCCTTTGTACGCGCCACGCACCGCCACGCAGATAACCTATTGGTACTAGCCCCCCGGTTCAGGTGGCTGCGCTGCCTACACTGGCGCCGCACCGCTGATCGCGGGGATGCCGGTGGCCCGACCTGAACGGCCGGGCGCGTCATTGCGAAAGTTCCGGCCATTGCGGCCGTTGTTGTCCTGTCCACACGCATCTGAGAGAGCCGCACCATCATGCGCCCGATTCCCACCTTGCTCGCCCTTTCCCTGGCGGCGCTTCCCGCCTTCGCTTCGGCTGCCGATTTCGACAACTGGCCGACCAAGTACACCTTCGGCGACGGCACCGAACTGGCCGCTACCGCCAACATCGCCTACGACTACAACGACTTCTCGTCCGCCAGCGGCATCGAAGATGACGACGCGGTGCGCCGCAAGGAATTCGGCGCGACCCTGAAAAAGAAGGGCGTGTACGACGCGATGGTCTACTACGACTTCCAGGCCGATACCTGGCTGGACGTGTTCGTGCGCTTCGAGAGCAAGGCGTTCTTCGGCCGCGATGTCGGCCGCTTCCGCTTCGGCTACATGAAGACCCCGGTCGGCCTGGACGCCAACACCTCTTCGCGCGCCGGCAGCTTCCTGGAGACCGCGCTGCCCGTGCAGGCGTTCTACGCAGGCCGCCGCACCGGCGTGGAATGGGTGCTGGAGCGTCCGCAGTACCTGCTGCAGGCCGGCGCCTATGGCGGCAAGGACCTGCAGGGCGACAACCCCGGCACCACCCAGGCGGTGCGTGCGGTGTGGACGCCGGTAAAGGCACCGGGCGATGTGATCCACCTGGGCCTGGCCTATTCGCAGGAAAACCCGCGCGGTTACCACGATGGCCGCGACGTGCATCATGAAGCCAGCGCGCGCCTGCGCGCCCGTCCGGAAGCCGGCCTGACCGACATCCGCCTGGTCGATTCGGGCGCGCTGGTCACCGCCGACCAGATCCGTCGCACCGGCCTGGAAGGTATCTGGATCCGCGGTCCGTTCTCGCTGCAGGCCGAAGCGCTGCAGGCGACGGTCACCCGCAATGATGGCAAGCCCGACTACACCGGCCACGGTCAGTACGCGATGGCCAGCTGGGTGCTGACCGGCGAATCGCGCCCGTACAACGCCGGCGCCGTTGCCAACATCAAGCCGGCGCACGACTACGGCGCGGTGGAACTGGTGGCCCGCTACAGCCGCCTGGACCTGGACGACGGCAGCATCCTCGGCGGCCGCCAGCACGACCTGACCCTGGGCGCGAACTGGTACCTGACCAGCCACTTCAAGTTCCAGGCCAACTACGTGAAGGTCGACGCCAGCCGTCGCGGTATGCACAGCACCCCGGAGATCTTCGAACTTCGCGCGCAGATGCACTTCTGATCCCTTCCACGTGTCAGATCCCGGCGGGCGTGTACACCGCGCCCGCCGGCCCTGCGTAGACTGCCGCCATGTATTGGCTCAGCCGCCACCGCCTGCAGTTGCTGACCATTCTGGTGATGGTGGCCGGCACCGTGCTGTGCGCGGTCGCCGCCGGCCACTACGCCTGGCGTCGCGCCCTGGGCACGGAAAGCGCACAGGTGCAGCGCCAGCTGCAGCTGTATGGCCAGGGACTGCAACAGCGCATCGACCGGTTCGGCACCCTGCCGCAGGTGATGGCGCTGGATCCGGACCTGCAGCACGCACTGCGGGTACCGCCCTCGCCCGCCGAGCGGCAACGCCTGAACCTGAAACTGCAGCGCGCCAACCAGGTTACCCGCACCTCGACGCTGACCCTGGTCGGCCGCGATGGCGTGGCCGTGGCTGCCAGCAACTGGGACCAGCCGACCAGCAACGTCGGCGAGGATTACAGCTACCGCCCCTACTACCAGCAAGCACTGGCTCATGGCCGTGGCCGTTTCTACGGCATCGGCATGACCACCGGCGTGCCCGGCTATTTCATGTCCGAGGCCATCCTGGACGCCGACAGCCAGCGCATCGGCGTGATCGTGATCAAGATCGAGCTGTCCGCGCTGGAACAGGAATGGTTGAACAGCCCGGACGTGGTGCTGACCAGCGACAACCACGACGTGGTGTTCCTGGCCAACCGCGATGCCTGGCGCTACCGCCTGCTGCGCCCGCTCGGCGCGGAGGAACGCAACGAGATGCGCGCGGCACGGCAGTATGCCGATCGCTCGCTGCAACCGCTGCGCGTACGCACCGAAGATGTGCTGGCCGATGGCGGCCGCATGGTCCGCCTGCTCGACCCGCCACTGCCGCAGGCAATGCTGTGGCAGACCCTGGCGCTGCCCGACGAAGACTGGAGCCTGCATCTGCTGCATGACGCGAGCGCCGCCACCAGCGCTGGCCGGGGCGCGGCCGTGGCTGGCGCCGCCGCATGGCTGGCGCTGGGATTCCTGGTGTTGTTCGTGCAGCAACGGCGCCGCCTGTCCAAGCATCGCCAGCGCAGCCGACGCGAACTGGAAACCCTGCTCAAACAGCACGCGCAGGAGCTGCGCACCGCCCAGGATGGCCTGCTGGAAGCCGCCACCGACGCCGACGTCGGCTTGAGCCGCAGCCTCGAACATCTGCCACAGGGCGTGGTGGTGATCGACAAGGAGCAGCGTCTGGTGGCGTGGAATTCTCGCTATCTGGAGCTGTTCCGTTTCCCGGCGGGGCTGGTGCGGGTGGGCCGCCCGATCGAAGAACTGTTCCGTTTCAATGCACGTCGTGGCCTGTTGGGCCCCGGTCCGATCGACGAGGCCATCGAACGGCGCCTGACCCACCTGCGCAGCGGTCGCCCGCATATGCGCGAGAGCGAGAAGGACGACGGCACGGTGCTGGAGATCCGCGGCAACCCGCTGCCCGATGGTGGATTCGTCACCAGCTATGCCGACATCACCAGCTACAAGAACGCCGCACGCGAACTGCGCTCGCTGGCCGATGCGCTGGAACACCGCGTGGCCGAACGCACCCAGGATCTGGACGAAGCACGCCGCGAAGCCGAACAGGCCAACCGCTACAAGACCCGCTTCGTGGCCTCGGCGGTGCACGACCTGCTGCAGCCGCTGAATGCCGCGCGCATGTTCGTGTCGGTGCTGCGCGGAAAGCTGAGTGACCCCGCGCAGCAGCAGACCAGTGACCATATCGACGCCGCACTGGCAGCGCAGGATGCGATCCTCAACAGTCTGCTGGATATCTCGCGGCTGGAATCGGGATCGTTGCAGGTCCGCGTGCGCGCTTTTGCGCTTTCGCCTTTACTGGAAACCCTGGCGCGCGAGTTTGGCATCGCCGCACAGAGCCGTGGCCTGCAGCTTGACTGGGTTGACACTCACGCGGTTGTGGTCAGCGACGAAGCGCTGCTGCGGCGCATCCTGCAGAACTTCCTGTCCAATGCGCTGCGCTACACGCCACGTGGACGCGTGCTGATCGGCTGCCGACGCGCAGGTGACCAGTTGCGCATCGAGGTGCATGACCAGGGCCCGGGCATTCCGGAAAGCCTGCAGGGCGAGATCTTCGAGGAATTCCGCCGCTTGAATGATGGCGTGGAGCAGGAACGTGGCGCCGGCCTGGGCCTGGCCATCGTCGAGCGCATCGGCCGCCTGCTCGGCCACCGCATCAGCCTGCGTTCCACGCTGGGCAAGGGCAGCGTATTCGCCGTCAGCGTGGCACTCGGACGCGCCGACGAGGTGATTGCACCGCCGGCGGCGCCGGTCATCGCGACCGAGCCGTCTGATGACAGCCCACTGCGCCAATGTCGGGTATGGAGCATCGATGATGACCCGCATGTCTGTGCGGCGACCCGTGCCCTGCTGGAACGCTGGGGCTGCAATGTGGAACTTGCCGACGGCCCGCAGGGCGCGGTGGAAATCGCCAGCGCGTTGAACGTGCCGCAGCTGTTGCTGCTGGACGTGCGCATGGGGCAGTGGCACGGACCAGACCTGTATGAAGCGCTGTGCACGCTGTGGCAGGCGCGGCCGCCAGTGATCCTGGTGACTGCCGAGCGCGATGATGCGCTGAAGGCGCATGCTGCCGAGAACGGTTGGGGCTTCCTGCTCAAGCCGGTGCGGCCACCGGCGCTGCGTGCATTGATGACGCAGTTGCTGTTGCGGCATCGCGGGTAAAGCTGTCGCACAACGCGCGGACCATCGGCCGCTCTTTGAGAGAAGGCTGAAAAGTGACCCACCCATGGATAGAGGATGGGCATGGTCTGAACAGCAGACGAGCAATTGCCCTACTTACCACCGTTGCTGAAGATCAGAAAATTGCATGACCGGGCCAATCGGCCAGCCAGACCAGAGGCATTGATCGTGCCCGTTTCTCCCGTACCTCCTGCATTTACAAGATATTTCAGCCCGATCGTGGCGACGCTCCTCGGCCTTTGCTGCAGCGGATGCATCGATGGCAAATCACCGAAAGCAGACGGGAATCAACAGGGAACTACAGAAGAAGGCAGCATCGGCCAGCGTCATCCAGACACGCCCGACTCAGCCAACCCGCGTGGCCGCACATTGTCGAATCAGGGCATTTCGGCGTCGAGCGGGAATCGTACGGAACGCACATCCGAGTACCTTCAGGTCGAGTCTGGATTCATGGCAAACACGGGCATCTCAAGCCAGACGGCTGAAGACCTTCTGCGGTCGAGTCGTAGTACCCATGATGCAATCGACCGCATGACCATCGACGCAGCATCCAGCCCTGATGCGCAGGACCTGGCCAGGCACTATCGATCGTCTCTCATCCGCGCAATGGATCAGAACACCGTTCTTGAGCGCCTTGCGTGCGGCCTGAGCATATGCATTGGCATCGCTCGAGCCCGAAGCAATGCCGATCACCAGGCATGGGGCCAGAGGCTGGCGTCAGACCAATCGTCTCCCACATACAGCTACGCGGAAGTAGCTGAGGGTATCGGTGCGGGATACGAAAACAGATTCATTTTCTCTATCGATCCGGAACTGAACTCGATCAGCGGAAACTGATCGAGGAAGCGGAACAGAATCAACACCGACTCAGTACTTGATTCGATGTCCTGCCGCGATCAGCCATCCAACCCGGCGCGCGCGTCGCCTTCCGGTTCCAATGCCTTTACCAGCACCGCCGCCTGCGTGCGGCTGTGGCATTCGAGCTTCTTCAGGATCGCGGTCACGTGCACCTTCACCGTGTTCTCAGCCAACCCCAGCTCATAGGCGATCTGCTTGTTGAGCAGCCCATCGGCCAGGCACAGCAGCACCCGGAACTGCTGCGG
This sequence comes from Stenotrophomonas sp. 14P6.2.3, assembly GCF_057799055.1. Taxonomy (NCBI): domain Bacteria; kingdom Pseudomonadati; phylum Pseudomonadota; class Gammaproteobacteria; order Lysobacterales; family Lysobacteraceae; genus Stenotrophomonas; species Stenotrophomonas sp. 14P6.2.3. The sequence goes on along the minus strand of NZ_JBYOLA010000012.1, from coordinate 25,129 downwards.
CGTGAGCTGCGCCAGGCGGCTGGCCAGCAGCGCGTCGGCCTCGGAGCGCTCGGCCGCCATCGCCGGGAACCACAGGCCCCCATCGAGTACCGCCGCCACTGCTTCACCGATGGTTTCAGCAGGCGCGGACTTGGGAATGAAACCGGCTGCGCCGAACTGCTGGGCGCGGCGGATCACCCGCGGATGATCGTTGGAGGACAGGATCACCACCGGAATGTCCGGGTGCGAACCGCGCACGTGCAGCAGCGCGGAGAACCCATGTGCACCGGGCATGGTCAGGTCCAGCAGTACCAGATCCACATCGGGCTGTGCATCCAGCGCCGCAGCCAGTGCTTCGGCGCTGGCGACCTCGCGCACCTGCGCCAGCGGCAGGCTCTGCCGCAATGACTGCACCACCGCCGAACGCAGCAGCGGATGGTCATCGGCGATCAGGATGGTGTATTCGCTCATGGGGCAAGTTTGGCACGTCACCAAAGGGAATACCTTCTTCAGTTGCATCGCCGGCCAGTCGATGGCCCGGGAAGGGCTGCCGCGACCGCAGTGCAGACTCTCTGTGATTCAGAAAATGCGGCGCCAACCAGATCGTCAGATACACGACACCAAACAGCAGGATTGTTCCAACCTTGCCATACGTACTGCGCATCACTTCGTACAGATCCTCACGCAGGGTGGAAGGAACGCTGCCAATGCGCTGAAGATCCAACAATCGCTGCGCCGACCGTACGTCAATCCGCATCCGAGGGTAGTCACCTCTCTCCAGAACGTCTTTTCGATGTACCACAGCCGATCCCCGCTGGACCTCGGAGTACTTCAGGTCCGCAGCCCTGCACGCAAATTCCACGAGCGCGGCATTCCGTGGAGCCAGGCATTCATCGATCAGGTCCAGCAACTCCGCATATTGAATCGCGTCATCGTCCTGGCCAGCCGCTTTGGCTCGATAGTCACTTCGCTCCAATTGATACGAACTCAGATGATTGATCAGCAGAACGTACAAGCCGACCATAATCACCGAGGAACCGATAACCAGGAGTACTCGCCTCACCGCTGTTGTACGGGCCCAGTGCATGCTGCGCATGACACCTGAGCCAATCATTTCAACGTCTTCGAAGTTGTCCTTCAGCCTTCCCAATGGTCATTCCTCGCACGACAGGAAACATGATATCGGCGGGAATGGCACCTGGGTTTAGCGCCCCGCCGGCTCCACGCTGCTGCGCCAGGCATCCAGGAACTGGCGGCGCTTGAGCACATCCAGGTAGACCAGCAGGCCGGGGCCGAGCTGGATCGGGCGGCGGCTGCGCCCGGGCGCATCGTCGCCGCGCGCATCGCCGCGCACGATCGGCATCAGCCGGGCCTGGCGCGCGAGCACCTGCTGGCCGCGTGGCGACAGCAGGTAGTCGAGAAAGCGTCGCGCTTCCTGCGGGTGCGCTCCAGTGCGCGGAATCACCGCGGTGCGCAGTACCACCAGCGTGTAGTCCTCCGGCTCGACGATGGCCAGCGGTGCGCCCGCGTCGATACGCGCCTGCGCATACGAGCCCAGCACGTTGTAGACCAGCGACAACTGGCCGCTGGCCACCTGGTCCAGCAGCACGCCGGTGCGCTCCTCGCGTACCACCGCGTTGTCCCCCAGCGCACCGAGCAGGGCGCCGGCGATGCTGCCGCGCTGGGCATCCTGGGTCGCCAGCAGGTAACCCACGCTGCTGCGTTCGATATCGTAGGTACCGACCTTGCCGCGCAACGGCGCCCCTTCCGCACGCAGCAGGTCCAGCAGTTGTCGACGCGTGTGCGGCACTTTCGCGGCCGGCAGCCTGCGCGTGTTGTAGACCATCACCACCGGCTCGTAACTGATGCCGAACGCCTCGCCACGCCACTGAGCCCACGCAGGCAGCGCCTGGGTCTGCACCGAGCGGTGCGGCAACGCATGACCGTCGTTGACCAGCTTGGTCTGCAGGTCCATGCCGCTGGAGATCAGCAGATCCGGCGACGCAGGTCCGGTGCGGTCATGCAGGTAACGCGCGTACAGGTCCTGGGTGATGATGTCTTCGTACACCACCTCGCTGCCCGGATGCAGCCGCTGGTAGTCGGCAATGACCTCGGCGAAGACTTCGATATCGGTGGTGCCGTGGATGCGCAGCTGTGCAGTGGCGGTGCCCTGTGCGGGAAAGCGGCGTACATCGCCGGGCGCAGCGAGGGCCGGCACGGCCAGCAGCAGGGCAACAGTGGCGGCAAACAGGCGGATCATGTGCTGCTCCGGGGCAGGCGGATGGTGGCGACCAGGCCGCCCTGCGGTCGATTGCTGAGATCGATCTGGCCACCGTGGCTGTCGACCACCCGCTTGACGATGGCCAGGCCGAGGCCGGCACCGCCGGAGGGCGCGCCCTCGCCCCGTGCGAAACGCTCGAACACGCGTTCGGCATCCGCAGCGGCGATGCCCGTACCGTGGTCGGCGATGGTCAGCACGGCCTGCGCGCCCTCAGCGGTCAGCGCGATCTGCAACGGACCATCGCCGCCGTACTTCAGCGCGTTGTCGACCAGATTCTTGATGGCCTCGCGCAGCAACAGCGCGTCACCGTGCACCTGCACCGGCTCGGCCGTCATCGCCAGCTGCACGCGCGGGGCGGGCCCGGCCTGCGGCAGTGCTTCGTGCAGCGCCTGGTGCACGGTCTCGGCCAGGTCCACGGTGGCGAAGCGCTGCAGATGTGATCGATGGATCACGCTGGCATCGCTGAGCAGCTGGTTGAGCAGGCGGCTCATGTGGGTGGCGTTGCGCTCGATCGCCAGCAGGCTGCGCCGCATGTCCTGCGGGTCGTCGTCATCCAGCGCCAGCTGCGCCTGCGCGCGCAGCGCGGCCAACGGCGTGCGCATCTGGTGCGCTGCCTCGGCCATGAACGCACGCAGGGTTTCATTGCTGCTGGACAGGCGCTCCATGAAGCGGTTCAACGCTGCCACCATCTGGTCCATCTCGCGTGGTACGCGCGCGTCCAGCGGTTTCAGGTCGGACGGCTCGCGGCGTGACAGTTCGCGCTCGACCCGGACCAGTGGCCGGAACGCGCGGTGCACGCCGAAGGCCACCAGTGCCAGCAGCAACCCCGACAACACGCCGATCGCCAGCAGCGCGCGGTTGACCAGCTCCTGCGCCACCGCTTCGCGCGCACGCCGGGTCTGCCCCACCTGCACCTGCACCTCGCCCTGCGCGGAGGCGGCGGCAAAGCTGCGCCCGACCACTACGAAACGCACGGTCTCGCCGCTGTAGGCAGCATCGAACAACTGCGGTTGCGTACCCGGCCGACGCGGCGACGCTGGCAGGTCGCCGTAGCCGGTGATCAGGTTGCCACGGCTGTCGGTGACCCGGTAGAACACGCGGTCTTCCGGCGCCATCGCCAGCAGGTCCAGCGCCGCATACGGAAGGTCCACCTGCCACTGGCCGTCCACCAATGCAACCGAATCGGCGATCGACAGGGCCGAGGACACCAGCAGATGGTCGTAGGAGCGGTTGGCGGCGCGTTGGCCGTAATCGCGTGCAGCAAACAACAGCGCTACCGCGAACACCGCCAGCAACGCACCGAGGTACAGCAGCAGCGTGCGCCGCAGCGACCCCGGCGCGGCAGGCGCAGCGCGCGCGTCAGCCATCGACGTCGGTGCTGTCATCGCTGGCTTCCAGCAGGTAGCCGACACCGCGCACCGTGGTGATCCGCAGCGGCGCGCTTGCCAGCTTCCTGCGCAGGCGACCGATATACAGCTCGATGGCGTTCGGCCCCGCTTCGTCATCGAAGCCGAACAGGCCGTTGCCGATCTCGTCCTTGCCCACGACCTGGCCCATGCGCCCGACCAGGATCTCCAAGAGGCGATATTCGCGGTTGGGCAGCTCGATCGGCTCGCCATCCAGGGTCACCCGGTGCGCAGCGTTGTCGAACTGGAAGCCGCCGATCTGCACCACTTCGCTGGCCTGTCCGCGCGCACGTCGCAGCAGCACACGGCAGCGCGCCTCGAACTCGCGGAAGTCGAAAGGTTTGCCCAGGTAGTCGTCAGCGCCGACATCGAGTGCCTGCACGCGATCTTCGATGCCATCGCGTGCGGTCAGCATCAGCACCGGCGTGCTGTCGCCGCGCTCCCGCATGCCGGCCAGCACCCGCAGCCCATCCAGCTTGGGCAGGCCGATGTCCAGCACCACCAGATCGAAACTCTGGTAACGCAGCACGCTGGCGGCGGCCAGGCCGTCGGCCTGCCAGTCCACCGCGTGACCACTGCGGCGCATGCGACGGATGATCGCATCGGCCAGGTCCGGGTTGTCTTCGACCAGCAGCAGGCGCATGGGCGGGGGCGTGAGGGGGGAAGCGAATGCTACCGCATGGCGCAGGGTCCGCCCGCCGGTCATGGACCGGCGCTACCGGGGTACACCGCATGGGTAGCGCCGGGCCATGCCCGACGGTCTTTTACGCTGCACCGCACAAACCGCTGACAGGACGATGACAGCTTGCGCGACACAGACTGCGGCCGCGCACCGTCCGGTGCCCACGATTGCCGCGCGCCTGGCGTGCACCTGGGAGGGTTTGTGGAATTGAGCATTGCCTGGCGGCGTCCTGCCGCCATGATGGCCCTGGCTGCGCTGGCCGCGCCGGCCTTCGCAGAGGGCGAGCGTCCGGTGACCGCCACGGTCGGCGGCCGCCTGCACCTGGACTTCGCCACCTTCGACAACGACAACCGGGGTACGCCGAACAAGGACGACACCGAGATCCGCCGTGCCTGGGTTGACGTTTCCGGCAAGTTCTTCGTGGTCGACTACAAGCTGGAAGCCGATTTCTCCGGCGACCGCGTCGAGGCCAAAGACGTCTACCTGAGCCGCAGCTTCGGCGATGCCGGCCGGCTCACCGTGGGCCAGTTCAAGCAGTATTTCTCGCTGGATGACCGCACCGGTTCCAACTACGGCAGCTTCCTGGAGCGCGGCAACGCCGGCACCACGCTGGCGCCGCTGTACCGGCTGGGCGCGTCCTGGCAGGCCAATCCGGGCGATTTCACCTGGGCAGCCAGCGTGTACAGCCTGGAAAGCATCGATGCCTGGCAGGTCAAGGGCCGCGCCGCCGGCGGCCGCGTCACCTGGGCACCGGCCCCCAGCGACGGCAACGTGCTGCACCTGGGCCTGTCGCTGGCCCGCGAGGCCTACGACAACCCGGGTGGCAACGGCACGCCGGGCCTGAAGATCCGCCCGCGTCCGGCCGGCCATCTGTCCGACGAGAGCCGCCTGACCCTGGTGGACTTCTCCGCCGGCCGCGATACCGACGTCAACAAGTGGTCGCTGGAATACGCGCAGGTGCGCGGCCCGCTGTCATGGCAGGGCGAGTTCAGCGGCGCCACCTTCGATGATGGTGCCCAGCGCGGTGACGTGATGGCCGCCTACGGCATGCTCAGCTGGTTCGTCACCGGTGAGAGCCGCGCCTACGACCGCAAGACCGGCCGCTTCGCCCGGGTCAAGAACATCCGTCACAAGGCCGGTGCCTTCGAAGTGGCCCTGCGCTACGACCAGATGTGGGGCGCACAGCACCTCGATGGCCAACCCGACCTGCGCCGTGGCAGTACCGAAGGCTGGACGCTGGGCGGCAACTGGTACCTGCGCGACAACCTGCGCTTCATGCTCAACGTGATCGAAAGCCGCAACCGCGATCGCCTGGCCGGCACCACGGTGGACCGCACGCGCGCGGTCACCGGGCGCCTGCAGTTCGACTTCTAAACGCGTTTCCCCCGGGCGCGCACGCTCCCGGGCCCCTTCCACGTCCCACGTCCTGTTTCCTCTAGGAGTCCGCAGATGATGCTGAGCATCCTCGGCTTTGGCATGGTCATTACGTTCATGTACTTGATCATGAGCAAACGACTGTCGCCACTCGTTGCCCTGATCACCATTCCCATCGTCTTCGCCCTGATCGGTGGCTTCGCTGCCGGCATCGACGAAATGATGCTGGAAGGCATCAAGAAGATCGCGCCGACCGGCGTGATGCTGATGTTCGCCATCCTCTACTTTGGCGTGATGATCGATGCGGGCCTGTTCGATCCGCTGGTGCGGATCATCCTGCGTTTCGTCAAGGGCGACCCGATGAAGATCGTGCTTGGCACCGCCGTGCTGGCGATGCTGATCTCGCTCGACGGCGATGGTTCGACCACCTACATGATCACCGTCTCGGCGATGCTGCCGCTGTACCAGCGGTTGGGCATGAACGCGCTGAACATGACCTGCGTGACCATCCTCGCCGGTGGTGTGATGAACCTGACGCCGTGGGGCGGCCCGACCGCGCGTGCGGCCACCGCACTGCACGTGGACCCGGCCGATGTGTTCGTGCCGCTGATTCCGTCGATGGTGATCGCCTGCGCCGGCGTGCTGCTGCTGGCCTGGTACCTGGGCCTGAAGGAGCGCCGTCGCCTTGGCGTGATGACCCTGCCCAAGGGTGGCAGCTGGATGGACAACAGCGTGTCCGACGACGGCAATACGCTGCCGACCGTGGAAGATGCCGAAGACACCAAGCGCCCCAGGCTGCTGTGGGTGAACCTGGCGCTGACCGTGGCCCTGATGAGCGCACTCATCATCGGTGTGCTGCCGATGCCGGTGCTGTTCATGATCGGCTTCGCCATCGCGCTGGTGATCAACTATCCGAACCTGGCCGAGCAGCGCCGCCGCGTGGTCAGCCATGCCGGCAGCGTGCTGTCGGTGGTGGCGCTGATCTTCGCCGCGGGCATCTTCACCGGCATCCTCAACAACACCGGCATGGTCGAAGCGATGTCGCACAGCTTCCTGGCGATCATCCCCGACAGCTGGGGCCCCTACCTGGCGGTGATCACCGCTGTAGCGTCGATGCCGTTCACCTTCTTCATGTCCAACGACGCGTTCTACTTCGGCGTGCTGCCGATCCTGTCCGAGGCGGCCGGCAACTACGGCATCACGCCGGTGGAAATGGCCCGTGCTTCGCTGGCCGGGCAACCGGTGCACCTGCTCAGCCCGCTGGTGCCCTCCACCTATCTGCTGGTAGGGCTGGCCAAGGTCGAATTCGCCGACCACCAGAAGTTCACCCTGAAGTGGGCGATCGCCATTTCGTTGTTGCTGATGGTCGGCGGCCTGTTGTTCGGCCTGTACCCCTTCGCTGCCTGATCCCTTACCAAGGAGTCTTCTGCAATGACGCTTCGAATTGCTTACGTCACCAGCGGCATGGGCAGTGTCGGCACTGCCATCTGCCAGAGCCTGGCCCGATCCGGCCATACCGTGGTCGCCGGCTGCGCACCCAACTCGCCGCGCAAGGCCAACTGGCTGCGCGAGCAGCGCGAACAGGGCTTTGATTTCATCGCCTCCGAAGGCAACGCGACCGATTGGGCGTCGACCACGGCGGCCTTCGCCAAGGTGCGTGCCGAAGTCGGCGAGGTGGACGTGCTGGTCAACAACTCCGGCGGCAGCCGCGACCTGCTGTTCCGGCAGATGACGGTGGAGGACTGGAATGCGGTGATCGCCTCCAACCTCAACTCGCTGTTCAACCTGACCAAGCAGGTGGTCGATGGCATGGCCACGCGTGGCTGGGGCCGCATCATCAACATCGGTTCGGTCAGCGCCCACAAGGGCCAGATCGGCCAGGTGAACTACGCCACGGCAAAAGCCGCGATGCACGGTTTCAGCCGTGCGCTGGCCGCTGAAGTCGCCTCGCGCGGGGTCACCGTCAACACACTGTCGCCGGGCTACATCGCCAGCCAGGCGATCAGCAGCTTCCCGCCGGACGTGCTGGACCGGCTGGCCGCGTCGGTGCCGGTACGACGCCTGGGTCGCCCGGAAGAAGTGGCCGGCCTGTGTGCCTGGCTGGCCTCGGATGAGGCCTCCTACGTGACGGGTGCGGACTATCCGGTCAACGGTGGCCTGTACATGGGCTAGCTCTTTCCACGCAGGGCGTGGGTCTACTCCCCTCCCCCGGTAGGTTCACGCCCTGCGCGGCTTCCCCCACGGCGCCATTCGTTGGTTTTTCGTAAACAAGGTTTCATGTTCCGTTCGCATAGTGGCCACGCACCGCGCCCCCGGGCCGGTGACCATCCCCCATGCAATGGACCATCATGCAGACCCGATACCTGACGATCGCCGTGGCGATCGCGCTTTCCGCCGCCAGCGCCCACGCCGCTGAAGCCACCGACGCCACCGCCGATACCGCGCTGAGCGCGCAGACGCTGGATACCGTCTCGGTCATCGGCCAGGGCGAGACCCGCCAGGTGCAGCGCATCACCACCGTCGACAAGCAGGTGCTGCCGCCGGGTACCAGTGGCCAGAAGATCCTCGACCGCCTGCCCGGCGTGTCGGTGCAGTCCAACGATGCATTCGGTGCGAATGAAGAATCGCAGACCATCAGCCTGCGCGGCTTCGACAAGAGCCGCCTGGGCTACACGCTGGACGGCATTCCGCTGGGTGACAACAGCTACGGCAACTACAACGGCCTGAGCATCGCCCGTGCACTGATCGCCGAGAACCTGGCCGGCGCCGAGCTGTCGCAGGGTATCGGCTCGCTGGGCGTGGCCTCGACCAGCAACCTGGGTGGCACCATCCAGTACTTCTCGATGGATCCGTCCACCGAGTTCGGCGGCCGCGCCAGCATCACCGCGGGTGATGACAACCAGCGCCGCGGCTACCTGCGGGTGGACACCGGCGACATCAACGGCTTCTCGGCCTATGTCTCCGGCGTGCACCAGGACCAGGACATGTGGGCCGCACCGTACCAGAACCAGACCACCCGCCAGTTCAATGCCAAGGCGGTGTGGAACGTGGGCGACAACCGCTTCGGCGCCTTCGTCGCCACCTCGCGCGCCAGCCAGGCCAACTATGCCTACCTGTCCAAGGACATGCTGGCGCGCGGCCTGGGTTACGACTGGAACATCTATGCACCGGACTGGGATCGCGCCGTCGCGGCTGCGTACTGTGCACCGGGCACCTACAACAAGGCGCGCTGCGCGTTCAGCGGCGGCGTCAACAGCATCGACGATGCGTACTACCAGAGCCGTGCGCTGCGCGACGACAACCTGTACTCGATCGACGCCGACATCCGCCTGGGTGAGCAGGGCCGCCTGAAGCTGCTGGGCTACCACCATGAGAACCGTGGCCAGGGCCACTGGTGGGCACCGGGCCAGCCGTCCTACCCGGGCACCGACAAGATGCTGCCGATCTCGATCCGCAGCACCAACTACACCATCAACCGCGACGGCGTGACCGCCGCGCTGTCGTGGACGGTGGGCATCCATGAGCTGGAAGCCGGTGTGTGGTACGAACAGAACGACCATAACGTCTCGCGCAATTTCTACTACATCAGCGGCCCGTTCCTGGACGACCTGTACCTGCAGAACCCGGACCGCCGCCTGTTCAACCAGGACTTCGACATCCGTACCCGCCAGTTCTACGTGCAGGACCGGATGCGCTTCCTCGACCAGCGCCTGACCGTGGACGTGGGCATCAAGAGCCCCAACACGCGCATGACCGCCAAGGCCCAGCCGGGCGTGGAAACCAGCATCGCCTCGGGCACGCTGACCGCGAAGGAATCGGTGCTGCCGCAGCTGGGCGTGGGCTTCAAGCTCAACGCCAACAATGAGGTGTTCGCCTCGTATGCCGAGAACATCGCTGCCTTCGTCGGCGGCGGCAGCGGTGGCCCGCTGCAGGTGTCGCCGGAATCGTTCGCGGCCAGCGCCGGCCTGGAGCCGGAGAAGTCCAAGAGCCTGGAAGCGGGTTTCCGTACCTTCGGCGAGAAGTACCAGGCCTCGATCGCCGCCTACAACGTGAAGTTCGACAACCGCCTGCTGTCGTTGAACCCGTGCTCGAGCATCGAAGTCGGCACGCGTCCGGAGTGCGTGACGCGCTTCATCAACGTCGGTTCGGTGAAGAGCCACGGTGCCGAGCTGACCTTCATCCTCAAGCCGGTCGATGGCCTGCAGTGGTACAACGCGTTGTCCTGGAACAAGACCACCTACGAGGATGACTACACCTCGGGCGGTGCAATCGTGCCGGTGGCCGGCAAGATCACCGTGGATACGCCGCAGCGCATGGCCTCCAGTGAGATCAGCTGGAACCGCGACGGCTTCTTCGCCAGCCTGCGCGCCAAGTACACCGGCAAGCGCTACTACACCTACACCAACGACCAGTCGGTACCGGGCGTGACCACTTTCGATGCGGGTGCCGGTTACGACTTCGGCCCGGGCATGGGCCTGCGCAACGTGCGGGTGTCGTTGAACGCGACCAACCTGACCAACAAGCGCTATGCGGGCCAGCTGAGTTCGTTCGCACCGACCGATCCGAAGGGCACGCGGTATGCGATCCATGCGAGTGCACCGCGGCAGGTGTTCATGACGGTGGCGGCGGAGTTCTAAATCAAAAGCGGGCGCTGCGGCGCGGGGATGCCGCAGCGGGGCGAGGTGGGACGGGCCGAGGCAGGACACGCCGCAAGTACGTCCCTGTAGGCTCGGTCGGCGCATCCATGCGCCTCACGGTCCTGCCTCGGCCCGTCCCACCTCGCTCGACAGTTTCCCGCGCCGGCGCGGAGGCAATGGAAAGCAAGAGCAAAAGCAAAGAGCCGGGCAGTGCCCGGCTCTTTGCTTTTCAAGCTTTTCAAACGCAATCCCTCTGGTGGACCTGCTACCGCGCCCGCAGGAACCTGTCTGGAGGAGGCGGGGCACCCTGGTCAGGACCGTTGGCGCCATGGATGGCGCCATCGAGCACCATGGAGGGGCTTTTGCGTGTCCTGACCAGGGTGCCCCGCCTCCTCCCAGCCAATAGCAGACAGGCGCAGGAGGATCCGCCAACGCATTTCATTCCGGTGCCAGCTGGTCCATCCGGATGCGGTTGGCGAACAGCGAGAACGCCAGCATGCCGGCCAGGCCGTTCGCCCGGCTCATCCAATGCGGCAGCCAACGCGGTGGCTTCAGCACGCCCGATTCGAACAGCGGCGCGAACGCGATCGCATCGGTCAGGCTCATCTTGCCGGCAAACAACCAACGGCAGACCTGCAGGCGATCCTCGGCCAGCATGTGGCGGAAGAAGGTATGCACCGACACCAGCCCGCGCAGGTACACCGTGTCCTTGGTGAAGGCCAGGCCACCACTCGGCGGCACACCGCGGAATACCCGCTGCGCCGAGGCGAAGCTCTCTTCCGGGTTCTGTCCGGCATCGCAGAAGTAGCGGAATACCTCGATGAAGTCCGCACCCTCGCGCGCCATCGCAATCGCCTCGGTACGCAAGCTGATGCGCTTCAGTCGCTCGATGTCGATGCTGCCGGTGATCTGCTCGGCGAATGTCGCCAATCCTTCCTGGGTGGCCGTCACCCGTGGCGAGGACAGCGCCAGGCTTGGCAGCACCGGCTGCGCGCGACCGTTCAACGCTGTCAGCGAATGTACCAGCGCTTCGTGGTGGAACAACTGCGCGCGGTCGTAGGCGCTGAAACGCGCGCTGGTGCGCAGACGGATGCGGGTCGGTCCGGCCGCCGCCTTGGAGACCAGATCCGGATCCAGCTGCACCTGGATGATGCGTGATTCAAAGAACGCATCGAGGTCATTCTGCAGCTGCAGCTGCAACGCGATCGCCGAAACCGGCACCTGCTCTTCCGGCGCCAGCAGTTCGTGATCCAGTTCGGCAGCAATCTGGATGAAGTGGCGCGCTGCATCGCGCGTGCTCGGTCCGTTGCCGGGCAACGGTTGCTCGGGTGACCCGAACAACTGCACCGAACAGGCATCCACGGCCGCGGTACCGAGGCCTTCCAGCAGCTGTGCAGCCAGATCCCAGCTCTGCGCGGACTGCCGCACGTAATGGCCCAGCGGATGGCTTTCATCGCATTCGGCAGCGAGGGCGGCCAGTGCACGACGCTCCTCGCTGAAATCCAGCTTCGGGTAGTCGACCACCGGCAGCGTCGGCTGGCCGCGCGCAACGCTGTCCAGGAAGGGTGCCTGCAGGGTTGCCGGCCAGCTGGTCAGGCCCAGCAGGCGGATGCCTCCTACGGCCTCGACCAGGCGCGCATCGAGCGCTGCATGGTGGGCCACGTCACGGTCAAGCGTCGCGGTCGGTTCCATGGGCGGACTATAACGCCCTGCCCTTGCTTTGGTAGGTGCCAACCTTGGTTGGCAGCCGCCGACGGCGGGCTTCGGACGCGTTCGTGCCAACCGAGGTTGGCACCTACCAGAAGCAGGCAGCAGCGGGATCATTGCCGGGGGCAGAGCCCATTGCGGCGCAATGGGATCCGATCCCGCGATCCGGGTCAGCGCCTGCGCGGCTTGCCCGCGGGGCGGAACTGCTGGCCCTTGCCCTTCCTGCCGCCACGCTCCTGCGCGGTCTCAGCCTGGCGCACGGCCAGCTTTGCTGCAGCCGCTGCCACTTCTTCCTTCAACTTGAAGTAGTTCTGCAGCCGGCTCTCTTCAATCTCGCCAGCATCGATCGCCGCACGCACAGCACAGCCGGGTTCCTGCTGATGCATGCAGTCGTTGAAGCGGCACTGCGCGGCCAGCGCTTCGATATCGGCGAAACCACCTTCGGCCAGCGTTTCTTCGCCGGTCGGCTTCAGTTCGCGCATGCCCGGCGTATCGATCAGGCAGGCGCCCATCGGCAGTGGCATCAGTGCGCGGTGGGTGGTGGTATGGCGGCCGCGCGAATCGTTGGCGCGCACCGAGTTGGTCTTCATCCGCTGCTCGCCCAGCAGCGTGTTGGTCAGCGTCGACTTGCCCGCACCGGAAGAACCCACCAGCACCACTGTACGGCCGGGGCCCAGCCACGGCTCCAGTACTGCAACACTGTCTGCATCCAGGCCGTTGATCGCGTGCAGGGCAATGCCCTGCATCTCCAGTTCTTCCAGCACCGCCAGCGCGTCTTCGCTGTACTCGGTCTGGTCGGCCTTGGTCAGCACCACCACCGGTTCGGCACCGCCACCGCCCACCAGCAGCAGGTAGCGTTCAATACGGCGCGGATTGAAGTCCGCATCCAGGCCACAGACGATGAAGACGGTATCGATGTTGGCCGCGATCACCTGCTGGTGGTAATGCTCACCGGCGGCGCCACGCTTGATCGCGGTACGTCGCGGCAACAGGGCGACGATGCGGATGCCGTCCAGCAGCACCCAGTCGCCAACCGCTGGCCGTTCGTGGCTGGGAAAGCGCGGGCGCTGCCACTCCGGCAACGATTCGGCCTTGATCGACGCCTCCGGGCCATCCGCCACCACGTAGTGGGTGCGGTGCTGTTCGATCACCCGCGCCGGGCGGGCCTGCGGGTGTGCAGCCATCACAGCCTGCCAGTCGGCCTGCTGCGGCGGGCCCGGCCAGGGCCAGCCGATGGTCTGCAGGGCGGTGAAATCGGGGGTCTGGGTCATCGCCGCCATTCTACCTGTGCGATGCCGCCCAGCCCAATGTTGGCGGGCCCTGCAGCCCTTGCCATGCGCTGCAGCAATTCCGCTACCATGGAACCCCCATGCCTTCTGCGGCCCACCGCCCATGTCCACTCCCTCGCCCAAACCCCTGGTCATCCGCGAGCGCCTTTCCGAAGTGCGCTACGAAATCCGCGGAGAACTGGCACGGCGAGCCCGGGAGCTGGAAGCGCAGGGCCACAAGCTGATCAAGCTCAACATCGGCAATCCCGGCGCTTTCGGCTTCCGTGCACCGGAACACCTGCAGCGCGCGATCGCCGATGACATGGGCCGCACCGATCCCTACACCCATCAGCAGGGCCTGCCGGTCGCCCGCGAAGCCATCGCCGCCGCCTATGCCCGCCGTGGCGCGCCGGATGCCCACCCGGACCGCGTGTTCGTCGGCAACGGCGTCAGCGAGCTGATCGACCTGTCGCTGCGTGCGCTGCTCAACCCGGGCGACGAAGTGCTGGTGCCCTCGCCGGACTACCCGCTGTGGTCGGCCTCGACCATCCTCAATGATGGCCGCCCGGTGTACTACCGCTGCGCCGCCGAGAATGGCTTCCAGCCGGACCCGAGCGAGATCGAGACGCTGGTGTCCTCGCGTACCCGCGCCATCGTGCTGATCAATCCGAACAACCCCAGCGGCGCCAGCTACCCGCGCGAGCTGCTGGAGCGCGTGGTCGAGATCGCGCGCCGGCACAACCTGCTGCTGCTGGTCGATGAGATCTACGACCAGATCCTGTACGACGACGCGGTGTTCCAGCCGGTCGCACCGCTGGCCGGTGACCATCCCTGCCTGACCTTCAGCGGCCTGAGCAAGGTGCACCGTGCCTGCGGCTGGCGCGTGGGCTGGGCCCACCTCAGCGGCGACGACGCGCGCCTGGGCGACTTCCGCGCCGCGCTGGACCTGCTGGGCGCACTGCGCCTGTGCGCCAACGTGCCGGGCCAGTACGCCATCGACGCGGCAGTGAATGGGCCGGACACCATTTCCGAGCTGTGCGCACCGGGCGGCCGTCTGTATGAAACCCGGCGTGCAGTGATCGAAGCCTGCGAGGCCAGCGAGCATCTGTCGCTGGTCGCGCCCGCCGGAGCGCTGTACGCGTTCCCGGCCGTGGTCGGTGCCGCCGCCAAGGGCTTCGACGACCACAATTTCGCGCTGGACCTGATGAACAACGACGGCGTGCTGGTGGTGCCGGGCTCGAGCTTCAACGTGCCTTACCGCCACCACTTCCGCGTTACCCTGCTGCCAGAGGCGTCGGTGATGCGCGACGTGTTCGCCCGTATCGACCGCGCCCTCGCCCGCCGTGCCGAAGACGCCACCAAGGTGGTGCCGCTGAAGCCCCGCCGGTCGGTGGCTTGAGCGATGGGCTTGTCGTATCTGGCCCTGGGCGATTCCTACACCATCGGTGAAGCGGTCGCGGTCGAAGGCCGCTGGCCGCATCAGCTCGCCGCCGCCCTGCGTGCGCAGGGCATTGATCTGACCGACCCGCAGACGATCGCCACCACGGGTTGGACCACCGACGAGCTCGACGCCGGCATCGACGAAGTGGCGCCGCAAGGCCCGTTCGACTTCGTCAGCCTGTTGATCGGCGTCAACAACCAGTACCGCGGGCGCCCGCTGGGCGAGTACCAGGTGCAGTTCCAAGCCCTGCTGCAACGCGCGATCGGCTTTGCCGGTGGCCGCGCGGACCACGTGCTGGTGCTGTCCTTCCCGGACTGGGGCACCACGCCGTACGGTGCAGGCAGCGGTCGCGACCTGGCCCGCGTCGAACTGGAGACCGACGAGTTCAACGCTGCCGCCGAGGTGATCAGCACCCAGCAGGGCGTTGCCTTCGTCGACATCACCGATATCAGCCGCGACAACGGCGCTGACCCGGCGATGATCGCCGAGGATGGCCTGCACCCGTCCGCACGGATGTATGCGCTGTGGAGCGCGCGTGCGCTGCCGGTGGCCACGCACCTGCTGGGCAGAACGGACTGACACGATGGACGGCACGCCACGGAACGGCACGCCCCTGCCCTGTTCGCCGCTTGATGCCGGACAGGCGCGGCTGATCGCCGAGTCCTTCAGGCCGATGCAGGCCTGGGGCAGCCGCCGCGATTACTACTACACCCGCGGCAAGCTGGGCAGCGACCCGCTGTATGACGGCGTACTGCAGCACCTGCCGGACGACGGCCAGCCGGTGCTCGACCTGGGCTGTGGGCTGGGCCTGTTCGCGCACGTACTGCGCCAGCGTGGCCGCCAGCAGGTCTACCTCGGGATTGACGTGGACAGCGACAAGATCGCGCGTGCGCAGCGCGCCGGCACCGGCCTGGCCGATGCACGTTTCGACTGCCTGGATGTGCAGGCACCCTTGCCGGCGCATGCAGGGCATGTGTTGCTGCTGGATGTGCTGCAGTACCTGGACGAAATGCCGCAACTGGAACTGCTGCGCGCGGTGAGCGCGCGGGTCGCGCCCGGTGGCCGCCTGCTGCTGCGTACGCCGCTGGCGACCGGCGACCGCCGCGACCGCACCACGCGGGTGGCTGATCGGCTGGCGTGGCTGGTCGGCTGGATGGGCACGCGACCGCGTCACTACCCGGATCCGCAGCGGCTGCAGGCCACGCTGGCCGAGGCGGGGCTGCAGGTGGGCGAACTGCGGCCGTTGCACGGGCGAACGCCGTTCAACAGCTGGCTGTTGGTGGCTGAGCGCGCGGGAGCTGCGGCCAACGGCTGAGCCCCTCGTGGTGGGCGGCCAGAGTGATCGTGAGATGGCCGGGTGGGTGGACTGCACAGGGGGCGCTGCAAGTACGTCCATGTAAGCTCGGTCGCCGCATCCATGCGGCTCACGCCCCTGTGCAGCCCACCCACCCGGCCACGGACGGTTTACGGGTGCGTCCACCACGGAAGACAAGGGAGAAAAGCGAAGAGCAAACGCGGGTCGCTTCGCTCTTGCCGCGCTGCGCGCTCGCCGGGCGTGGCCCGGCGCTACCGCAAACGTGTCAGCCGGCCGGCAGTTCGGCCTTCAGGCCGCGCTCGTCCAGCGCCTGCAGCACGCGTTCGATGATGGCCAGGTTGTGGCCGTGGGCGGCACCTTCATGCAACAGCACGATCGCGCCCGGGCGCAGGTCGGGCAGCAGACGCGCCAGCACGCCGTCCGGTGTGCAGCCGACGCCGTCGTAGCCGCGGGCGCTCCAGCCCACGCGCACCAGGCCCAGCTTGCGCAGTACCGGTGCCACGAACGGGTTGGTCATGCCCACCACCGAGCGGTACCAGCGTACCGGTCGCCCGCTGACCGCCTGCAGCGCCTGCTGGCAACCCTCGATCTCCGCCGCCATCGTGCCCGGACCCAGCCGCCAGAAGCGCGCCTGCGGATGGCTGTGGCTGTGGTTGCCGAGGTCGTGTCCGCGACGCAGGATCTCCTCCACCAGGGCCGGATGCGCCAATGCGCGCTCGCCGACCAGGAAGAAGGTCGCCCTTGCCTGGTGTCGGTCCAGCAGATCCAGCACCGCGGGGGTCTGTTCACTGGGGCCGTCGTCGATGGTCAGCCAGACGCTGTTGCCGGCATCGGGCAACCGGCTCAGCACCGGCGCGTAGAAGCGGCTGTTGGGCAGGAATACCGGCACCATGAACAACGCGTGGCTTGCCACCATCAGCGCAAGGCCCCAGTGCCAGCCGGCCAGCACCCAGGTCAGGATCACAGCCAGCTGCGACAGCCCCAGCCAGGGTACCCAGCGCCAGGGCCGGGTCGGGATGCGATGCAATGTTCCTGCGCTGGTCATTCCCCATGATGCCATGGGGGGTAGAATTGATGATTCGAATTTTTCGGACCCATGACTGCCATGTCCCTCGATCCCGCCCTGCGTTCGCGCATCGAAACCATCCTCAACGACGACCGCGTCGTGCTGTTCATGAAGGGCCAGCCTTCGATGCCGCAGTGCGGTTTCTCGGCCAAGGCCGTGGGTGCCCTGCAGGACCTGGGCGTGGAGTTCGCCCACGTCAACGTGCTGGCCGACGCGGAGATCCGCGAAGGCATCAAGGCCTATGGCGACTGGCCGACCATCCCGCAGCTGTACATCGACGGCGAACTGGTCGGCGGCAGCGACATCGTGCTGCAGATGGCCGCCAGCGGTGAGCTGAGCAGCGTGCTGGGCCTGGCTGCACCGGACCGCACCCCGCCGCGCATCACCGTCACCCCGGCTGCGGTGGAAATGCTGAAGGGCGCGCTGGCCGATTCGCCGGGTGCGTCGCTGCAGCTGGGCATCGATGCCCGCTTCCAGCCGAACTTCCAGCTGGCCCCGTACGACGAAGGCGCGATCGCCGCCGAGTCCAACGGCCTGCGCGTGCAGTTCGACCTGGCCAGCGCCCGTCGCGCCGACGGCATCACCATCGACTGGGTCGACGACATCCGTGGCAAGGGCCTGGCGATCGACAACCCGAACGCACCCAAGCCGGTGCAGGAAATCAGCGTGCGCGATGCCGACGACCTGGTGCGTGCCGGCAACGTGATGCTGGTGGACGTGCGCCCGGCCGAAGAACGTGCCATCGCCGCTGTCGGCGTGCCGTTCAAGAGCTTCGATGGCAACGGCCGCGCCGAGCTGGAAGCCCTGCCGAAGGACACCGCCCTGGCCTTCCTGTGCCACCACGGTGGCCGCAGCGCGCAGGCAGCAGAGCAGTTCCGTGCGCTGGGCTTCAGCAAGGTGTTCAACGTCACCGGCGGCATCGACGCCTGGTCGGACGAAGTGGACAACGGTGTGCCGAAGTACTGATCGGCTGCAGTTGAAACCCACAAAAACGCCGGCGAAAGCCGGCGTTTTTATTGAAGAGGGGACGGAGGGGATTAAGTCGTTTGTGGCACAAACGACTTAATCCCCTCCGTCCCCTTTTTCCTACCCGGCAAACCCGCCTTCGGCCAGGTAGTCCAGTTCTTCCGGCGACGGCATGCGGCCGAGCACCGCATTGCGATGCGGGAACCGGCCGAAGCGGCGGATGATGTCGCGGTGCAGTTCGGCGTATTGCAGGTATTCCTTGTCGCCCAGCACGTCGAACATCGCCACCGAGCGGTCCTGATCCAGCGGATCTTCGGAGTGCTCGAACGGCAGATAGATGAAGGCGCGCAGCTTGGGAACCAGCTGCAGGTCCAGCCCCTCTTCGATCGCGCGCATGGCGTAGTGCCGTGCCAGGCCATCGGTGGCATAGGAATGGGCCGTGCCGCGGAAGCAGTTGCGCGGGAACTGGTCCAGCAGCAGCATCAGCGCCAGCGCACCCTCGGCGCTGCCCAGCCAGTGCTCGCGCGCGCGCGATGCGGCGGCATGGTGTTCGTCCGCGAACAGCGTACGGAACCGTGCGTCGAACGCATCATCGCGGGCGAACCACTTTTCAGGGCCCGCGTCTTTCCAGAATTCCACCACTTGCGCGGCAACGTCCATCACCTACTCCCAGGGCCGGCGCACCGCGCCAGGCCATCATCATCATTCGTCGAAGCGCAGATGGCGGACCGACTTGCCGTTGCGCCGGATAAGCTTAAGCGCCTCGATGCCGATCTGGATATGGTTTTCCACGAACTGCGAGCTGACCTTGGCGTCGGAAGCCTCGGTTTTCACCCCGTCCGGGATCATCGGCTGGTCTGAAACCAGCAGCAGGGCGCCACTGGGAATGTGGTTGGCGAAGCCGGCGGCGAAGATCGTCGCGGTTTCCATGTCGATGGCCATGCAGCGCATCGCCCGCAACCGCTCCTTGAAGGCCTCGTCGTGCTCCCAGACCCGGCGGTTGGTGGTGTAGACGGTGCCGGTCCAGTAATCGTGGCCAAGGTCGCGGATCATGGTGGAGACCGCACGCTGCAGGGCAAAGGCGGGCAAGGCCGGCACTTCCGGCGGCAGGTAATCGCCCGAGGTGCCTTCGCCGCGGATGGCCGCGATCGGCAGCACCAGGTCGCCCAACTCGTTCTTGCGCTTCAGCCCCCCGCACTTGCCCAGGAACAGCACGGCCTTGGGCATCACCGCCGACAGCAGATCCATGATGATCGCGGCATTGGGGCTGCCCATGCCGAAGTTGATCATGGTGATGCCGTCGATGGTGGCACTGGCCATGGGCCGGTCCAGGCCGATCACCGGCGCACCGGTCAGCGCGGAGAACGTATGCAGGTAGCCCCCGAAGTTGGTCAGCAGGATGTGCTGGCCGAACTGGTCCAGGGGCACGCCGGTATAGCGCGGCAGCCAGTTGTCGACGATGTCCTGCTTGCTCTTCATGGGCGGTCCGGTGCGGCGTGGGGAGCACCATTTTCCGGGAGGCGGACGTTGCCGTCGAGATGGCAGATGACGCCCCGTGAAAAAGGACACTTGGCAAGCAGGCCGGTCCCCGGCTAGCGTCGGTGGGTTGAACACGCTGCCAAGGGGATCTGCATGACATCGACGTTGTTGCGCGCCGGGTTGGGTCTGGCGCTGGTATCGCTGAGCACGGCGCCGGCCGTGGGCGCTTCGCGCTTCGTAGCCGATCCCTACCCGAGCACCTACCAGGCGCATCCCGATGGGCCGTTGCTGATCCAGAACGCCACCGTGCTGACCGGCACCGGCCAGCGCCTGGACAACGCCGATGTGTTGCTGCGCGATGGTCGCATCGTCGCCGTCGGCGATGCGCTGCAGGTCGACGCCAGCGTCACCCGCATCAACGCCGACGGCAAATGGGTGACCCCGGGCCTGATCGACGTGCATTCGCACCTGGGCGTCTATCCCAGCCCCGGCGTAAGCGCGCACAGCGACGGCAACGAGATGACCGCGCCGGTCACCGCCAATGTCTGGGCCGAGCATTCGGTATGGCCGCAGGACCCCGGTTTCCAGGCCGCACTGGCCGGCGGGGTGACCAGCATGCAGGTGCTGCCCGGCTCGGCCAACCTCGTTGGTGGCCGCGGCGTGACGTTGAAGAACGTGCCTGCCACCACCTACCAGGCGATGAAGTTCCCCGGTGCGCCGTGGGGCCTGAAAATGGCCTGCGGCGAGAACCCCAAGCGCGTCTACGGTGGCGGCAAGGGCGTGGCACCTGCAACGCGGATGGGCAACGTGGCCGGTTACCGCGCAGCCTTCATCGACGCGGCCGACTACATCGCCAAGAGCACGCCGAAGCCGGCCAAGCGAAAGGGCTGGTTCGGCAGCGACAAGGGCGACAGCGCCGGTGACGCCGGCGGCAAGCGCGACCTCAAGCTGGACACCCTTGCAGGCGCGATCCAGGGCGATATCCGCGTGCACATCCACTGCTACCGCGCCGATGAAATGGCCACCATGCTCGACCTGTCCAAGGAATTCGGCTTCAAGGTGGCCGCCTTCCATCACGGCGTGGAGGCGTACAAACTGGCCGACCGGCTGGCTGCCGAAGGCGTGTGCGGCGCACTGTGGGCCGACTGGTGGGGCTTCAAGATGGAAGCCTTCGATGGCATCGCCGAGAACATCGCGCTGGTCGACCGGCCGAAAAACAGCTGCGCCATCGTCCACTCCGACTCGCCCGAGGGCATCCAGCGCCTGAACCAGGAAGCGGCCAAGGTGATGGCGGCCGCGCGCCGCGCGCACATGCCGGAGATCGCGCCGGAACGGGCCATCACCTGGATGACCGCCAACGCCGCCAAGGCGCTGGGCATCGAAGCGCAGACCGGCACACTGGAGGCCGGAAAGATGGCCGACGTGGTGATCTGGAACGGCAACCCCTTCAGTTCGTATGCACTGGCCGAACAGGTGTTCGTCGATGGCCGCCGTGTGTACGACCGCAGCACGCCACCGGCGACGCCGCGGTCGGATTTCCAACTTGGGCAGGAGCTGCGCTGATGGGCATGTTCAAGGCAATGGCGAAGCCTGCCGCAACGCTCGGCGCTGCCGTCATGGCGCTGGCCTGCATTGCGCCGCCTGCGCAGGCGCAGGATCTGCTGGTGCGCGGTGCGACCGTCGCTACCGCCAGCGCACGCGGCAACGTGGAGGACGCCGACGTGCTGGTGCAAGGCGGCATCATCCGCGCGGTGGGTCGCGGCCTGTCCGCACCGGCTGGTGTGCCGGTGGTCGAGGCCAAGGGCCGCACGCTGACCCCTGCCCTGTTCGGCGGTATCACCGAGATCGGCATCGAGGAAGTGTCCGGCGAATCGAGCACGGTCGACAGCGCGCTGAAGATCGGTGAGCAGCCGCTGCGTCCGGAGTTCGACGTGACCCTGGCCTACAACCCCGCTTCGGTGCTGATTCCGGTGGCACGCCTGGACGGTATCGGCTTCACGGCACTGGGCGCTGCCACCGGCGGTGGCTTCGTCGCCGGCCAGGGTGGCGTGGTGCGTTTCGATGGCAGTGCCGACCCGATCGGCCCGCGCGCCCTGTTCCTGCGCCTGGGTGCGGCGGCGTCTGAACTGACCGGGCAATCGCGCGCGGCGCAGTGGATGCTGCTGCAGCAGATGGTCGACGAAGCGCGTGGCCAGGTCGCCGCCGACTCGCCGCATGCGCTGCTGACCCCGGCCGGTCGCCGCACGCTGGCCCGCTATCTGTCCGGCCAGGGCCGCATCGTGGTGGAAGTGGACCGCGCGGCCGACATCCGCCAGCTGCTGCGCTGGGCGGCCCGCGAGAAGGTGAAGATCGCCATCGCCGGCGGTGCCGAGGCCTGGCAGCTGGCACCGGAACTGGCAGCGGCCAAGGTGCCGGTGTTCGTCGACGCGCTGGGCAACCTGCCGGCCACCTTCGACCAGATCGGCGCCACCCTGGAAAACGCCGCGCGGTTGCAGCGCGCCGGCGTGCCGGTGGCCTTTGCCCAGCGCGACGATGCCTCGCACAATGCGCGAAAGATGCGCCAGCTTGCGGGCAACGCGGTGGCCAATGGCCTGCCCTGGGCCGACGGCCTGGCCGGGCTGACCCGGGTACCGGCCGAGGTGCTGGGTGTGGCCGACCAGATCGGCAGCATCGAGCCGGGCAAGCGCGCCGACCTGGTGCTGTGGGAAGGGGATCCGCTGGATGTGGCGCACTATGCCGAACAAGTCTGGCTGGGCGGTCGTGCGATGCCGATGCGCTCGCGCCAGACCGAACTGCGCGACCGCTACCTGCAGCGCAACGCGCAGCCCTGATCGTTACAAGGAGCCACCGATGCCCACCCTGCGCTGGTATTTCGACTTCGTCTCGCCCTATTCCTACCTGCACTGGCAGAAGGTGAAGCGGCTGCCGCAGTTCGAGCACATCCAACCGGTACCGATCGCCTTCGGTGCGGTCCTGCACCATCTGGGCAATCTCGGCCCGGCGGAGATCCCGGCCAAGCGCCGTTTCATGTACCGCCAGCTGCTGTGGACCGCGCAGGCCGAGGGCACCCCTCTGCGCTTCCCGCCCGGGCATCCGTTCAACCCGCTGGCGGCGCTGCGCCTGTGCCTGGCCGCGGGCGCCAGCACCGAGGCGGTGGATGTGCTGTTTGACTGGATCTGGCGCGACGGCCACGCGGCCGACAGCGCCCCGGCCCTGCGCGAACCCGCCACCCGGCTGGGTATCAGCGATGTGGAGGCGGCCATTGGCGAGCCGGCAATCAAGGAACAGCTGCGACGCAACACCGACGCGGCAATCGAGGCCGGCGTATTCGGCGTGCCGACCCTGGCCATCGGCGGCGAACTGTTCTGGGGCAACGATAGCCACCCGCTGATGGCGGCAGTGCTGGACGACCCGGGCCTGCTGGATCGGCCGGACTGGCAGCAGGCGGTGGCCCTGCCGATGGCAGTGCAGCGCAGTCGCTGAACAGGCAGTGGCGCATTTCCCTCGCGCGCCCGATCCGGTTTTGAGATAGTTTTCACATTTCCGAACCTACAACCGCCCTGGAGGGGGAGCCGCGGATGCGCATCGGAATCGTCGTCGACTCGGCCTGCGACCTGCCGCAGGACTTCATTGCCGAGCACAACATCGTGCTGTTGCCGATCACCGTACGGATCGGCGAAGCCGTGCTCGCCGATCACCGCGACGAGCAGGCCACGCTGAGCTTCCTGCACGCGCACGTAGCCGAACACGGCGCCGAAGCGGAGACCATCCCCTTCAGCGTCAACCAGATCCGCGACCTGTTCCTGCAGCGGCTGGTGATCGACTACGACCACGTGTT
This sequence comes from Stenotrophomonas sp. 14P6.2.3, assembly GCF_057799055.1. Taxonomy (NCBI): domain Bacteria; kingdom Pseudomonadati; phylum Pseudomonadota; class Gammaproteobacteria; order Lysobacterales; family Lysobacteraceae; genus Stenotrophomonas; species Stenotrophomonas sp. 14P6.2.3. Next base: position 1,690 of record NZ_JBYOLA010000012.1, on the reverse strand, counting down.
CTGCATGACCATCACCAAGACCCGCAGCCCGATCCACGACAACGCACTGCAGGCCAGCTTCGCCATCCTCAACGACTACAAGCCGGTGCGGCAGGCGGCAGGCTACAACTCGCCGTTCGCGCTGCGCGTTCTGGACACCCAGAACCTGTTCGCCGCACAGGCAGTGACGGCGGTGGAAGCGGTGCGCCTGCGTGCCAGCGACGCCAGCGTGCAGCAGATCCGCGAGCGCTTGGAAGAACTGGCGGGCAACGTGCACGGCTACATGGTCACCCGCGACCTGTACTACATGCGTGCCCGCGCCCGCCACAAGGGCGACCGTAGCGTCGGGCTGCTCAGCGCGGCGCTGGGCAGTGCGCTGGACATCAAGCCGGTGCTGCATGGCTATCGCGGCGAGACCGGGCCGGTGGCGAAGATCAAGGGTTTCGACAATGCCGTGCTGAAGCTGTTCGGCGTGGTCGGCCAGCGCGTACGCGCCGGACTGATGACGCCCACCGTGTGCGTCAGCTACGGCGGCGAGCTGGACGAACTGCGCGCCCTGCCCGGCTACGCGCAGATGAAGGAGGTCTGCGCCGGCCATGGCGTGACCGTGTACGAATCGGTGATGAGCCTGACCGGCATGGTCAACGTCGGCAAGGGCGCGGTCACCGTGGGCTTCGCCGATGGGCCGCATCGGTTTGAATGAAGGCCAACCACGCATTGGAATCTGCACATCGATTCCACCGCGCTTATGCCAGCCTAGCGCCACCTCAAGGAGATCAACATGCCTGCGCAGTACCACATCAGCCTGCCCGAACCGTCCAAGGCCCGCGGCAACGACCCCGACCTGTCTTTCCATTCGCAGGGCGCGGCCGGCTTCGCCGAAGAACTGCAGAACGCGCTGCGCAATGGCAGCCTGTTCGAGCGCTGGCGCGACAAGCAGCCGGACCCGGATGCGGTGGAACCGCAGTGGGGCGTGACCGATCCGGAGGCCACCGTGACCGGTGAGCAGAAGGATCTGCGCATCAACCTGGTGGCCACCACCCGCATCGACAGTGACGTGTTCAAGCAGCGCCTGCGCCTGCTGGCCGGGCACCACTGGGAACTGCGCGACGTGCGTTGAGGCCACCCGCTTTGGTAGGTGCCAACCTTGGTTGGCGCTTTCCAAAAAGATGCCAACCAAGGTTGGCATCTACCGACTCCTCGTTGCCGGCACTACCGAGCACCAGGATCTGCTGCTATGGTGCCGCCGCCAACGGTGACTGCAGGGATTGCACATGGAGCCCAAGCTCAAAGCCCTCATCGAGCAGACCAACCTGTCGGACCTGCTGCCGTCGGCGCCCAAGGAAATGGACCTGCAGCAACCGGTTGCGCCGCCGGAACCCGCAAAGCCGCAGCCCGCCCGTTCCACCAACGATGCACTGCAGGTGTATTTCGGTGGTACCGACATGGTCGGCAAGCTCGCCAACGCGCCCACCAGTGGACGCATAAAGACCTTCGCGATGATCCTGCTGGGCGGGCCGACCATCGTGCTCGGCCTGCTTCTGCTGGGCATGGTCTGGACCGAGCCTGGCAAGTCGGTGTTCGCGCTGGTCTACGGCACAGTCATCGCAGCGGTGTTGATCGGCATCTGGCCTTATCTGCTGTTCCGCAAGCGCGAGAAATCGTCGGACTGACGACCAGGGTAGTGGGGGGGGGGGGGGGGGGGGAACAG